>DATKJN010000251.1:0-8706 GCA_035543655.1 Burkholderiaceae bacterium
GTGGATGGCCCACAGCCAGCGTGACGGCTTGGCGAGAAACTCGAGCGGCGACATCAGCACCAGCCGATAGCCGACGACCAGGCTTCCGATGCACGCGCCGATCAGGCCCATGTCGTGGTACAGCGGCAGCCATGACACGAAGGTGTCGGCGCTGCTGACGCGCGAAGCGCGCCACATCGCCCGCACGTTGGCGAGCAAGTTGGCGTGGCTGAGCACGACGCCTTTGGGGTTGCCGGTGCTGCCCGAGGTGTATTGAAGGAAGGCCGTCGAACTGGCGTTGATGGGAGGGCGTGCCAGCTGCCCGCGCGGCACCGCGAGATCCGAGGTGGTCGTGATGGTCTGCAGCGTTTCGCAGCGCGCGCGCAGCAGCTGCGCGAAAGGCCTCGCCTGGGGCACCGTGACCAGCAGCCTGGCTTCGGCATTGCGCAGGATTCCGACACAACGCTGCAGGTGGTCTTCGAGCTGCGCCAGGCGCGCCGGGGGATACAGCGGCACCGGCACGCAGCCGGCATAGAGCGCTCCGTAGAACGCCGCGAAAAACTCGCTTCCAGTGGGCAACATCACGGCCACCGTGTCGCCGACGCCGCAGCCGCGCTCGACCAGACCCGCAGCCACCGCGAGTGCATCGATGTGCAGCCTGGCATAGGTGCGGTGCACCGCCGCGCCGTGTTGCGACTCGATCGTCACCAGCAGCCGCTCACCATGCCGCTCGGCGTGCCAGTCGAGCACATCGATCAGGGTGTCGAGCGTTGCGGGCGGATATTCGATGTGGGAGTCGTCGCGCATGGCTTCGGGCATCGTTGGGGACGAAGCCGAGGCCGGCGCAGGCGACGAAAGAGCGCGCAGCAAATCGTGGGGTGTCTCGGCCTGCAACAGTGCAGCGGGGTCGAGCGACACGCCCAGTTCGCTCTCGATGCGCGTCAAGAGCTCGGCGCGTGAGAGGCTGTCCAGCCCATAGTCGCGCTCGAGCGAGTGGTCGATGCCCAAGGTCTGCGCGACATCGTTCCCCGGCCGCAGCTGGTCGGCGAGCTCCCGCACCAACCGCAGCAGCTCAGACGTCAGATCCCGATCGATGGACATGGGTGACCGCAGGCATCGGGCGAATTTCCGGACTGAATTTGCACCTTCGACCGTCAAAGATCAATGCCTGGCCGCGAAGGGCGTCGTGGCCTTCTGCACCCGCAACGACGGGCGTGGCATTTCCGGGTGCGCCGCTTCCTCGGGTCGAACTCACATCTGCCGGAACAGGTGCAGGTAGCTGCGGCTGACCGGCAGCGTCTCGCTGCGGCCGCGCAAATGCACTTCGGCGGTTTCGTTGGACCCGCGCGTCACCTGCGCCACCTGCTTCAGGTTGACGATCACCGAGCGATGCACCTGCGCGAACTGATCCGGATCGAGCTGGTCGATCAACTCGCGGATCGGCTTGCGGATCAGCGCCTCGCCGCCGTCCCACACCACCAGCGTGTACTTCTCGTCGGAGCGCAGGTAGGCGATCTGCTCCACCGGAATCAGCTTGACCGTCGTGCCCACCGACGCGCGGATCCATTGCAGGCGCGGCAGCGAGGGATGGCGGCTCAGGCGCCGCGCCAGTTGTTCCAGCGCCGCATCGAGCTGCGCGCTGTCGCCCTGGTGCGCCGCTCGCTCGGCGAGCCGGCTCTTCAGGCGCGCCACGGTGGCCGCCAGTCGCGCCTCGTCGAGCGGCTTGACCACGTAATCGATCGCGCCCTGTTCGAACGCCTGCACTGCATATTGTTCGAACGCGGTCACGAACACGATCTGCGCCAACGGGCCGATCGCCCGCGCCGCGTCGACGCCGCTGCAGCCCGGCATGTGCACGTCGAGAAACACCACGTCGGGCCGCAGTTGTTCGAACAGCTCGACCGCCTCGCGTCCGTTGCGCGCCTCGGCCAGCACCTGCAGCTCGGGCCATTGCCGCGCAAGGTGCGTGGCGAGATGCTCGCGCAGCAACGGCTCGTCGTCGGCGATCAGCGCGGTGGTGGCCTTCATGCGGGCTGGACCGTGGCAGGCATCGAGAAGCTCAGCTCGGCACGCACGCCACGCGGCGCATGGGCCAGCAGCTCGAGCTTGGCATCGGCGCCGAACAGGCCGCGCAGGCGTTCGCGCGCGTTCTCCAATCCGATGCCGGCGCCGTAGTCGCTGCGCAAGCCGACACCGGTGTCGGCCACCCACAGCTGCGCGCGCCGTGTTTCGCCGTCGACTCGCCCGCCGACTTCGATGCGGCCGCCCTGCTCGCTCGGATCGATGCCGTGGCGCACGGCGTTCTCCACCAGTGTGAGCAACGCCATCGGCGGAAAGCGCATGCCGAGCAGCGCGGGATCGACCTCGATCTGCACCTCGAGGCGATCGGGCATGCGCAGGTGCATCAGGTCGAGGTAGGCGCGCACCAGTTCGAGCTCGTCGCGCAACGAAGACAAGTGACCCTCCTGCAGGCGCGGCATCGCGGCGCGCAGGTACGCGATCAGGCTCTTCAGCACCGGCGCAGCGCGCGGCGAACCGGAGTCGACCAGGGCCTGCACGTTGGCCAGCGTGTTGAACAGGAAGTGCGGCTCGATCTGCGCCGTCAGCACGGCCAGCCGCGCATCGAGCGCCTGGCGCTCCAGCCGCCCGCGCTCGATCTCGAACTGCAGTGCCTGCGAACGTGCCAGCGCGTCGCGCTCGCGCACCAGCGCGCCCAACGCCACCACCAGGCCGATGCCGAGCGCGCAGCCGGCGATCCACAGAAAGCCGCTCACGCGGTACGGATTGCCGACGAACATCGACACGTTGCCGCTGGTGGCCACCAGATAGACCAGCGCGGTGGCGAGCGGCGCGGCGAGCGCCACCGCGAGCGTCTGCGCCAGCCAGCGCGGCATCCAAGGCTGGCGCCACAACCCCACGCCGTGGAACACCAGCACCAGCACCAGCGCAACGAACAGCGTGCGCCCCAGCAGCACCGGGAACGGCGTGACGAAGATCGGATTCAGCGCCAGCGCCACGGTGAGCGCCAGGCCGAGCGCCCAGCCCACGCTGCCGTGATTCAGCTCGCGCAGCACCCTGCCGGCGAGTGACGGCCGGGTCGCGTCGGTCGGGGGCAGCGCGCTGGACATGGTCACACGATAGCGCCGCAGCCGATACCGACCAAGCCGACTGCGCCGCCCGTGCGACGAATGGCGGCCGGCGCGGTGCGAGTGCCGGGAACCAACCGCTCCGGTCGCGCCCGGCAGCCGCCCTTTACGTGCCCTGGCGCTGCAGCGGCGCGGCGAGCGCCTGGCGCAGCGTGTCGGCGCTGTCTTGCAGGTGGGCCCGCGCCTCGGCGCTCAACCCCTTGCGCTGCGAGGTGGCGGTGATGCGCGCCAGCAGCTCCTGCGTCTGCATGCGCACCAGCGAACGCGCATCGGCACGGCTCAACGATGACGGCCGCAGCACCAGACCGGCCAGGCGGTTCAGGTGCTCGCGCTGCAGTTCGCGGCGCGATGCCGCGATGTCGCCGTTGCCGCCTTTCAGCTCGCTCCACACTTCGCCGCTCAGGCGCTGGTACAGCTCGGACAAGCGCAGCGGCGGCGCGGTGGTGTCGCCCTTGCCCTCGCTGTCGAGCAGGCGCTGCGCCACGGTGTCGTTCATCAACGCGCCGAGCAGGGCCCGCTGCATGTCGAGCACTTGCGACGCGAGCGAATAGTCGGTCGCCACCGGTCCGTCGCCTGCGTACAGCGCGTCGCGGCGATCCTGGAAGCTCGGCGCCATGCGTCGCTGCAGCATGGGCGACAGCACGAAGCTGTCGGGCGCCAGCACGCCGCTGGCGAGCAGGTCGAGGGCCTCGCGTTGCGCCGCTGCGCTCACCGGCACCAACGGATCGCGGCCACTGCCGGGGAAGTCGCGCAGCGTGCGCACGCCGCCGATCTGGCGCGCCAGGATGCCCGACGCGCGCGCCGCGTCGCGCAGCGCAAAACCGATCGAACGGCGCAGCACCGAATAGTCTTCGCTCGGCTTGAGTTCGCGCGTCTCCTGGCGCTTGATCAAGTCGCGCGCGATGTCGAAGCGCTTCTTGGCGAACGCCACCGGGTCGCTGCCCAGGTCGAAGTGCAACGATTCCGGGTCGATGCCGAGGAAGTTGTCCTCGTCGGTGCCGTAGGCCAGTTGCGGCTCGTTGCTGCGCGCGGCGATGCGCTGCAGTTCATCCTTCTCGTGGTCGGGTGCGATCGGCTTGTAGCCGTACTCGATCGCCCAGTAGTCGTACGGTCCGAGCGCGAGCTGCCACGCCACCGTGCTGCGTTCGCCGGGGCGGCTCAGGTTGATCGGCGCGTACTCCATCACCGAGCCTGCCAGACCGTTCTGCCGTGCGAAGTCGGGGTCGGACAGCTGCGCATCGGTGTACACGCGCGAGCTGCGGAAGTTGTGGCGCAGGCCCAGCGTGTGGCCCACCTCGTGCATCGTGGTGTCGGTGAGGTAGTCCTGCACCCACTGTTGCGCCTCGGGGCTCGATGGATCGAGCTCGCCGCGCGCCTCGAGCACGTCGAGCGCATAGCTCAGCTGCTCGGCCGCCATGTCGGCGTGCTGGCACTCGTGGATGTCGAGGCCACCGGCCATCGCGCGCTGCGCACTGATCTGCGCGATGCGCTCCTCGCTGCTGGATTGCATCAGCGCCGGCCAGTCGACGGCCACCTTCGACGCCAGCACCTGCGCACGAAGCGCGCGCACCCCCCGCGAGCTCAGGCTCTCGAAGCCGATGTCGGCGTCGAGGATCTCGCCGGAGCGCGGGTCGATCTGGCTCGGCCCGATGGCGCCGAACTGCGGCTGCGCATTGATCATCCAGCGCACCGACGCCACGCCGACGTCGAGCGTGTCGAAGTCGGCATCGTCGGGCTGCACCTTGACGACCACGGCGTCCTTGAAGCCGATGCGCTCGAACGCCGAATTCCAGGCCAGGATGCCCTTGCTCATCGCATCGCGATACTTCACCGGGATGGTGCGGTCGAGCCAGAACGTGATCGGCTTCACCGGCTCGGACACGGCTGCAGTCGGATCCTTCTTCTCCAGGCGCCAGCGGTTGATCTGGTGCACGCGCGGTGTGCGCGCCAGGTCGTCACTGAAGTCCTGGCGCACGGTGTCGAAGTAGCCCACGCGCGGGTCGGCCCTGCGCGCCGCCATCGGCTGCTCGGGCAGCTTGGCCAGCGAGTAGTGCAAGCCGAGAAACAGGCTGCGTGCATCGGGCACCGCTTGCGGGATCGACGGCGCCGGGCCGGGGGGCATGCCCGGTTGGGGCACGGCGATGCTGAGCGTCGCGTAGTGCGCATTGACCTCGAATACCACTTGGTCAGGCTTGCCGCGCACTGCCGTGAACGACGAATTGCGGCCGTCGAACGCGTAGCCCTGGCGGAACTGCCGCTGCAGCGCGATGCCCACGCCCAGCAGGTCGGTGATGAACAGGCTGTTCGCTTCGATCAGGATCGACTTGCGCTCCGGATGCGGCTGGCTCGCCACCGTGGTCGTGCCCAGCAGGCTGGGTGAAAAGCCGGCTTCGATGGCGCGCGCTTCGGGTGTCTTGTCGCGCGCCGTGAACTCGGTGTTGCGCGCCAGCAGCTGCACCAGGTTGTGCACGCGCTTGAACTCCACCAGTTGCTGGCGGCCGTAGCGGCCGTACGGTCCGATCATCGTGCCGCCGAACAACCCCGCCTCGCCGATGCCACGCGCGATCTTGGGTGCGAACAACCACGCCTTGCCGAAGTCCTCGGGCATCAGCTCGATCCAGACCTTGTCTTCCTTTTGCCAGGTCGTCAGTGCACCATCGATCTTCTTGGCGTCTTTGATGACGGTGGCGAATGGCTGCGGCTGCCCGGGCAACAGTGGCGGCGTGGCTGCAGCGGCGCCCGACGCGGGCCGCGCGGCCGGAGCAGCCGCTGCCGTCTGCGGCGTGCCGGACGCGGCGGCCGCCGGCGCCGCGGCGCCCGGACCACCGGCGGGCGTGGTCGCGCATCCTGCGACGACCAGGACCCACGCGGCCGGGATGGCGAATCGAAGCGGTTGCACGGGGGTCTTGCGCATGGAATGGGTTACCACAGTGAGCCGTGACGGATAACGGCGATGCGTCCGCTGCCTGAGCTTTTGGCTCGCAGGGCCTGAATTGTGCGGCAACGGTCGGCGCGGTGCAGCGCGCGCTTGCACCAAGGGCCCCACCAGTCGCCGAGGGCGCGACGGTGTCACGCTGCCGCCTCGAACGCATACCCGAGGCCGGCAATGGCCTATTTGAGCGCCTTGAAACGCAGCCGGTGCGGCCGTGCCCCGTCTTCGCCCAGCCGCTTGACTTTGTCGGCTTCGTACTCGTGGAAGTTGCCGGCGAAGAACACCCACTTGCCTTCGTCTTCGCAGGCCAGGATGTGGGTCGCGATGCGATCGAGAAACCAGCGGTCGTGGCTGATCACCATGACCGAGCCGGCGAACTCCAGCAGCGCGTCTTCCAGCGCGCGCAGCGTCTCGACGTCGAGATCGTTGCTCGGTTCGTCGAGCAGCAGCACGTTGCCGCCCTGGGACAGCGTCTTGGCCAGATGCAGCCGACCGCGCTCGCCGCCCGAGAGCTGGCCGACGCGCTTTTGCTGGTCATTGCCCTTGAAGTTGAAGCGCCCGAGGTAGGCGCGGCTCGGCACCACGAACTTGCCCACCGTGATGTTGTCGAGCCCGCCGGACACGTCTTCCCACACCGTCTTGTCGTTGGCCAGCGACTCGCGGCTCTGGTCGACGAACGCGAGTTGCGCGGTGTGGCCCACCGCGATCTCGCCGGCGTCGGGCTTTTCCTTGCCCTGGATCATGCGAAACAAGGTCGACTTGCCGGCGCCGTTGGGACCGATGATGCCGACGATCGCGCCGGCCGGCACCTTGAACGACAGGTCTTCGATCAGCACGCGGTCGCCGAAGCCCTTGGTGACGCTCTTGAACTCGATCACCTCGTTGCCCAGGCGCTCGCCCACCGGAATGAAGATCTCGTTGGTCTCGTTGCGCTTCTGGTATTCGAAGTCGCTCAGCTCCTCGAAGCGCGCCAGCCGCGCCTTGCTCTTGGCCTGCCGGCCCTTTGGGTTCTGGCGCACCCACTCGAGCTCCTTCTTCATCGCCTTCATGCGCGCGTCTTCGGTCTTCTGCTCCTGCTCCAGGCGCTGCTCCTTCTGGTCGAGCCAGTTGGAGTAGTTGCCCTTCCACGGGATGCCCATGCCGCGGTCGAGCTCGAGGATCCACTCGGCCGCGTTGTCGAGGAAGTAGCGGTCGTGCGTGATCGCGACCACGGTGCCCGGAAAGCGCTTGAGGAAGATCTCGAGCCACTCCACCGACTCGGCGTCCAGGTGGTTGGTCGGCTCGTCGAGCAGCAGCATGTCGGGCTTGCTGAGCAGCAGGCGGCACAGCGCGACGCGGCGCTTCTCGCCGCCCGACAGCTTGCCGATCTGCGCGTCCCAGGGCGGCAGACGCAGCGCATCCGCTGCGATCTCGAGCTGGTGCTCGGTGTTCTCCGAGCCGGCCGCAGCGATCACCGCCTCGAGCTCGGCTTGTTCGGAGGCGAGCTTGTCGAAGTCGGCATCGGGCTCGGCATACGCGGCATACACCTCGTCGAGCCGCTTCTTGGCCTCGAGCACACCGCCGATGCCTTGTTCCACCGCCTCACGCACCGATTGCGATGCATCGAGTTGCGGTTCCTGCGGCAGGAAGCCGATCTTCAGGTTGGGCATCGGCACGGCCTCGCCCTCGATCTCGTTGTCGAGGCCAGCCATGATCTTCAACAGCGTGCTTTTGCCTGAGCCGTTGATGCCGAGCACGCCGATCTTGGCGCCAGGGAAAAACGACAGCGAGATGTTCTTCAGGATCTGCCGCTTCGGCGGCACGATCTTGCCGACGCGGTTCATTGTGTAGACGTACTGGGCCATGACCACTCGAGGTTGGGACAATCGAACCACGTATTGTGACGTGCGTCGCAATGCGCTCCAGGCCGAACGGGTACAATGCAGACCGCGACGCCACTTCCCAGTCACGCCGTCGCAGTCGATTCCGACGCTTTCCAATCCATCTGCCTTCGACGACTGGTGCCCTCTTCGGAGCGGCAGCAGGCCGATCCCAAGCGCTGTCGCAACAAGCGAAGCGCCCCACAACCCAATGAATTTCACTGATCTCGGCTTGATCGAGCCGCTTGTCCGTGCCGTGCACGATCACGGCTACGAAACGCCCACCCCGATCCAGGCGCAGGCCATCCCCGCCGTGCTGAAAGGCGGCGACCTGCTGGCCGGCGCACAAACCGGCACCGGCAAGACCGCCGGCTTCGTGCTGCCGATGCTGCAGCGGTTGCAGTCGAGCGGAGCGCCGCGCGATGCACGCGGCCGCATCATGATCCGCGCCTTGATCCTCACGCCGACGCGCGAACTCGCCGCGCAGGTCGAAGAAAGCGTGCGCACCTACGGCAAGCACCTCGCGCTGCGCAGCATGGTGATGTTCGGCGGCGTCGGCATGCAGCCGCAGATCGACAAGCTCAAGCGCGGCGTCGACATCCTGGTGGCCACACCGGGCCGGCTGCTCGACCACCACGGCCAGCGCACGCTCGACCTGGGCCACGTGCAGATCTTCGTGCTCGATGAAGCCGACCGCATGCTCGACATGGGCTTCATCCACGACATCAAGAAGATCCTCGCCATCGTGCCGCAGAAGAAGCAGAGCCTGCTGTTCTCGGCCACATTCAGC
>DATKJN010000252.1:0-7930 GCA_035543655.1 Burkholderiaceae bacterium
GCCATCATCGGCTGCGCGATGCCCGAAGGCCAGCAGGGGCTGAACATGGCCCGCGTCGCCGCGTTGCTGGCCGGC
Organism: Burkholderiaceae bacterium; assembly: GCA_035543655.1. Classification (GTDB taxonomy): domain Bacteria; phylum Pseudomonadota; class Gammaproteobacteria; order Burkholderiales; family Burkholderiaceae_C; genus JAEUPI01. Next base: position 76 of record DATKJN010000252.1, read on the forward strand.
CTGCCGCACTCGGTCGGCGGCGTCACGGTCAACCGCTTTTGCGCCTCGGGCCTCACCGCGGTGCAGATGGCGGCCGATCGCATCCGCGTCGGCGAGGCCGACGTGATGATCGCCGGCGGCGCCGAGAGCATGAGCGCAGTGCCGATGTCGGGCCACAACCCGTCGTTCAACGCGCGCATCTTCGAGCGCGACGAGAACATCGGCATCGCCTACGGCATGGGCCTGACCGCCGAGAAGGTGGCCGACCAATGGAAGGTGGGCCGTGACGCGCAGGACGCGTTCGCACTGGCCTCGCACCAGAAGGCGATCAAGGCGCAGCAGGCCGGCGAGTTCACCGCCGAGATGACGACCATCGAGGTGGTCGACCGCGCCCCCGATCTGGCGACGGGTGACGTGACGAGCAAGAAGCGCAGCGTCAGCCTCGACGAAGGCCCGCGCGCCGACACGTCGCTCGAGGCATTGGGCAAGCTCAAGGCTGTGTTCGCCGCCAAAGGCAGCGTCACCGCCGGCAACTCCAGCCAGACCAGCGATGGCGCGGGCTGCCTGATCCTCGCCAGCGACAAGGCGGTGAAGCAGTTCGGCCTGAAACCATTGGCGCGCTTCGTCAGCTATGCGATCAAGGGCGTGCCGCCGCACATCATGGGCATCGGCCCGATCGAAGCGATCCCTGTGGCGCTCAAGCTCGCCGGCCTGAAGCTCGACGACATGGATTGGATCGAGCTCAACGAGGCCTTTGCGGCGCAATCGCTCGCGGTGATCAACTCGGTTGGACTCGACCCGGCCAAGGTCAACCCGATGGGCGGCGCGATCGCGCTCGGCCACCCGCTTGGCGCCACCGGCGCGATCCGCTCGGCCACCGTCGTGCATGCACTGCAGCGCCACAAGCTGAAGTACGGCATGGTCACGATGTGCGTCGGAACCGGCCAGGGCGCGGCGGGCATCTTCGAGAGAGTGTGACGCCATGGCGGCCGTTCCCATCGCGTTGAGTGCCGATCACGGTGCGGTCGCTCTGAGCGGCCGCTACCACGCGCCTTGCGGCGCCGTGAAGGGCACCGTGCTGATCGCCGGCGCGATGGGCGTCAAGCAGGACTACTACGCCGAATTCGCGCAATGGCTCGCGGCGCAAGGCTATGCCGCGCTCAGCTTCGACTACCGCGGCATGGGCGAGTCGCTGCCCGCCGGGCGCAGCCTGCGCGGCTTTCAGGCCGATCTGTTCGACTGGGCGCGCGATGTCGACGCCGCGATCGACGCCCTGCTGGCGCGCCACCCCGGCGCCCCGCTGTACGTGGTGGGCCACAGCCTGGGCGCGCAGCTGCCGGGGCTGTTGCGCCACCGCGACCGCATCGCTGGCCTGGTGTCGGTGGCGGCGGGCAGCGGCTACTGGCGCGACAACGCACCGCAGCTCAAACGCATCGTGCTGTACTTCTGGCACGTGCTGGTGCCGCTTGGCGTGGCGATCGCCGGCTACTTCCCAGGCAAACGCATCGGCAAAGTCGGCGACCTGCCGCGCGGCGTGGTGCTGCAGTGGCGCCGCTGGTGCATGCACCCGCGTTACCACGTGGGCGCCGAGGGCGAGGCGGTGCGTGCGTTGTTCGCCGCCGCCAAGTTCCCGATCGTCGCGCTGTCGATCACCGACGACGAGCTGATGACCGAACGCGGCACGCGCGTGCTGATCGACTGCTACGAAAACGCGCCGCGCCAGCTGCAGCGGATCGCGCCGGCCGACGTCGGCGTGCAGCGCATCGGACACTTCGGCTTCTTCCGGCGCCAGTTCGAGCCCACGCTGTGGCGGCGCCTGGAGCAGCAGCTCGCCGGCTTCGGGCAGCCGCTGCGCGGCGTCGCGTAAGTACACTGCGCGTCGCTGCTTGCAGGAGCGACGCATGGCCGATCTTCCCCTCGATCCCTCCAGCTGCCTGCCCGACGATGGCGCGGCAGGCACCCTGATCGGCCGCTGCTGGCTGCCGGGCGAACGCGCCGGCCCGGTGGTGGTGGCCGTGCGCCCCGAAGGCGTGTTCGATCTGTCGCAGCGCTTCGCCACCGTCAGCGACTTGCTCGACGACGCCGCGCCCGCGGCCGCGGTGCGCGCCACCCACGGCCACCGAATCGGCTCCCTCGGCGACATCCTGCGTCACACCGCCCGCGGGCAACGCGATGCGGCCCATCTGCTGGCACCGATCGACCTGCAGGTGATCAAGGCGGCTGGCGTCACCTTCGCCAGCAGCCTGCTCGAGCGCGTGATCGAAGAGCAGGCCAAGGGCGACCCGTCGCGCGCCGAGAGCGTGCGCGCCGAGGTGCAGCAAGCGATCGGCACCAACCTCGCCACGGTCAAGCCCGGTTCGCCGGCGGCGGCGGCGCTGAAAGCGGCACTGCAATCGCGCGGTTTGTGGAGTCAGTACCTCGAGGTGGGCATCGGCCCTGACGCCGAGGTCTTCACCAAGGCGCCGGTGCTGTCGGCGCTCGGCACCGGCGTGTCGATCGGCGTGCGCGGCGACTCGGCCTGGAACAACCCCGAGCCCGAGGTCGTGCTGGCGGTGAACAGCCGCGCCAAGATCGTCGGCGCCACGCTCGGCAACGACGTCAATCTGCGCGACTTCGAAGGCCGCAGTGCGCTGCTGCTGGGCAAGAGCAAGGACAACAATGGCTCGACCGCGATCGGCCCTTTCATCCGCCTGTTCGACGCCACCTTCACGCTCGACGACGTGCGCCGCGCCGACCTCACGCTCACGGTGACCGGCAGCGACGGCTTCGTGCTCAACGGCGCCAGCACGATGCGCGAGATCAGCCGCGACCCGCTCGACCTGGTGGCGCAGACCACCGCGATGCACCAGTATCCCGATGGCTTCGTGCTGTTCTGCGGCACGCTGTTCGCCCCCACCCAGGACCGCGGCGCGCCGGGCAGCGGTTTCACGCACCACGTGGGCGACGTGGTGCGCATCCGCAGCGCCAAGCTGGGCGAGCTGATGAACCGCATCGAGCACAGCGAGCGCCTGACGCCGTGGACCTACGGCGTGCGCGACCTGATGCGGCATGTGGCGGCGCGCAACTCGGGCCGTTGACGCCGCCGGGCCGGGACACGGGATGTCGGGGTCAGTCACAGGCACAATCGGGCTTCGTCGCGCTGCAGCGGGGTGTGCACTTTGGATCTGAAGGTACCGATCAAGATCACCGATGAGCTGACCGACAGCGTCGTGACAGCGCATGCCTTGCTCAACCTGGCCAGCGGCGCCATCGAGAACGTGCAGTACGTCGACTACGACGCGCAGGCGCTGGGCGAACCGTTCGAGCGCGACGACTACGAGTTCAGCAGCGGCACGCTGTCCAACGATGGCAAAGACGTGGAGTTCCGCGTCGACGTGAACAAGACGACCGGGAACTACTCGGTGAGCCCGAGCGAGCTGCTCGAAATCAAGGTGCGCGCCGCTGCGCTGTTTGCCGGCGTCACCGGCCGCCAATTGCTCGACAAGGCCACGGGCGGCAGCTCATCGGGCGCGGCGCCCAGCGCCAAGACGCGTCGCTTGCACTGACTCAAGGCAGAGCCGGGGCGGCCAGGGAGTCGACCACGGCGTCGATCAGTCGCATCAGGTCGCGCTGAAGCGGCTCGAAGCCGGCGTGCGGCTGCAGCGTCGTTTCGTCCATGTACAGCCGCTTGTTGATCTCGATCTGCAGGCTGTGCCGGCCGGCGGCAGGGTCCGAATAGGCCTGCACCAGCGCCACGCCCTTGAACGGGTCGTTGACCTTGACGTCGTAGCCCATCGACTGCAGCGTGCGCTGCACGAGGGCGGTCAGCGCGGGGTCGCAGGTGCTGCCATCGCGGTCCCCGAGCACGAAATCGGCGCGCGGGCGACCGGCGCCGCCTTCGCCTTGCGAGCCGCCGACGGAATTCATCGAATGGCAGTTGATGTGCACGATGCGGCCGAAGCGCGCGTGCGCCGTGTCGAGCAGGCGCTTCAGCGCCTGGTGGTAAGGCGTGTGGCAGCGCGCGATGCGGTCTGCGACCTCCTGCACCGAGAGCCGCCGCGCGTAGATCGGACGGCCGTCGTCGAGCGTGCGCCAGACCAGCGCCTTGCCCAGCCGCGCCTTGCTGCTGGCCGCTGCGGCACCGGCGGGCGGCACATCGAACAACTGCGGATCGATGTCGTCTGCGCTGCGGTTCACGTCGAGGTACAGGCGCGACACACGTGCCGCCAGCAGCGGAATGCCCCGTTCGGTGGCAGGCAGATAGAGCCGGTCGACATAACAGTCCTCGGCGTTGCGCAGGTCGAATTCGCCCAGCACGGCGGCGAAATCGGCCGGCATTTCGCGCCCACTGTGCGGCGAATCGAGTACCAATGGCTGCGTGGGCTGCGCGGGGCCGTACAGGAACGGAGGGTCCAACTCTTGCATATCGGGCGAGTATCGATCACCCGAATGCTCGGGTGGACCCGAATGCGGGCATCGGCGCACGGCGGATAGCATGCCAAGCACCGATTTGGAACATCTAGTCTCCGGAGGTTCGTGATGAAGGCAGGCAAGATCCGCGCAATGGTCGAGCAGGTGCGCGAAGGCGCGCTGCCGCGACGCGCGTTCATCGAGCGCATGGTGGGTGTCGGTCTGACGGCCCCGATGGCTTCGATGCTGTTGATGCACTATGGCATCGCGCAAGCGCAGCCGGTGGTGAACTACAAGCCCACCAAACGCGGCGGCGGCGGCGCGCTGAAGGCGTTGTGGTGGCAAGGCGCCACGTTGCTGCAGCCGCACTTCGCCACCGGTACCAAAGACCAGGAAGGCTCGCGCATCTTCTACGAGCCGCTCGGTTCGTGGGACGCCGAAGGCAACCTGTTGCCGATCCTGGCTGCCGAGGTGCCGTCGCGCGAAAACGGCGGTCTGTCGGCCGACGGCAAATCGGTCACCTGGAAGTTGAAGCGCGGCGTCACCTGGCACGACGGTCAGCCGTTCACGGCCGACGACTGCATCTTCACCTGGGAGTACGCCAAGGATCCCGGCACCGCCGCGGTGACCAGCGGCGTCTACAAGGACGTGAAGGTCGACAAGCTCGACTCGCACACGATTCGTGTCACGTTCAACAAGCCCACGCCGTTCTGGGCCACCGCGTTCGTGGCGGCCGAGGGCATGATCATCCCGAAGCACCTGTTCGCCGCCTACATCGGCGACAAGTCGCGCGATGCGCCCAACAACCTGAAGCCGGTGGGCACGGGGCCGTACAAGTTCGTTGACTTCAAGCCGGGCGACATGGTGCGCGGCGAGATCAACACCAGCTACCACATGCCGAACCGGCCGTACTTCGACTCGATCGAGATGAAGGGCGGCGGCGACGCCACGTCGGCGGCACGCGCGGTGCTGCAGACTGGCGAGTACGACTGGGCCTGGAACCTGCAGGTCGAAGACGAGGTGCTCAAGCGCATGGAGGACAGCGGCAAGGGCAAGGTGTACGTGATCCCCAGCGGCGACATCGAGTTCATCCAGCTCAACCCGACCGACCCGTACACCGAAGTCGAAGGTGAACGCGCGCACGTCAAGAGCAAGCACTTCGCTTTCAGCGACCCGGCGGTGCGCGAGGCGATGTCGCTGATCGCCGACCGCAAGAGCATCCAGGAGTTCATCTACGGGCGTACCGGCATCGCGACCGCGAACTTCCTGAACAACCCGCCGAAGTTCCGCTCCCCCAACACCAAGCTCGAGTTCAACATCGAGAAAGCCAACCAGTTGCTCGACGCCGCGGGATGGAAGAAGGGCTCCGACGGCATCCGCGAGAAGGGCGGCAAGAAGATGAAGTTCGTCTACCAGACGAGCGTGAACTCGCTGCGCCAGAAGGAACAGGCGGTGGTCAAGCAGGGTGCGCAGAAGGCCGGCATCGACCTGGAACTGAAGTCGGTGACCGCGTCGGTGTTCTTCTCGTCCGACGTGGCCAACCCGGACACCTACGGCAAGTTCTGGTGCGACATGCAGATGTACACCACCACGATGACACAGCCCGACCCCGAGCGCTTCATGGACCAGTACACCACATGGGAGGTCGCGTCCAAGGCCAACAAATGGCAGGGCCGCAACATCACGCGCTGGACCAGCGAGGAGTACGACAAGACGTTCCGTGCGGCCGAGGCCGAGCTCGACGTGGCCAAACGTGTCGCGCTGTTCATCAAGCTGAACGATCTGCCGGTGAAGGCCAACATCGTGGTGCCGCTGATCAGCCGACCGCGCATCCGCGCGGGCAGTACCAAGCTGACCGCGCAACCCACCGGCTGGGACCTCGACTTTTCCGGTCTGTACAACTGGTACCGTGAGGGTTGATGGCTCGCGGCATCGCGTCGCCGGCCTGAACCCGCCAGCGGACTGAGGCGCCGTGGGCTCCTACATCCTGCGGCGTCTGATGATCGCGGTGCCCAGCTTGCTGGGCATCAGCGTGGTGTTGTTCACCGTGTTGGCGCTCGCGCCGGGCGATCCGTTCGAGGAACTGGCCACCAACCCCAACGTGCCGGCCGAGGTGCGGGTGATGCTGCGCGCCAAGTTCGGCCTCGACGACCCGGTGTGGCAGCGCTATGTGCGCTGGCTGGCCGCGATGGTGCAGGGCGACTGGGGTTATTCGTTCATCAGCCGCGTCGACGTCGACACGCTGATCGCGCAGCGTGTGCCGGTCACCTTGGCGGTGATCGGCCTGTCGCAGCTGCTGGCGCTGGCGGTGGCGCTGCCGGTGGGCATCATCTCTGCGGTGAAGCCGTATTCGTGGTTCGACCGCGTGGCCAGCACGCTGGCGTTCGTGGGCTTCTCGCTGCCGACCTTCTTCACCGGCATCCTGCTGATCCTGATCTTCTCGATCAAGCTCGATTGGCTTCCTTTCGTGTTCCGCGCCGACATCTCGGCCAGCGGCTGGGCCTGGTGGTGGGAGATGCTCAAGCAGTCGATCATGCCGATCTGCGTGCTCGGACTGTTCCAGGGTGCGAGCTGGACGCGTTACGTGCGCTCGGCCGTGCTCGACGTGGTGCGGCTGGACTACGTGAACACTGCGCGTGCCAAAGGCCTGGCCGAGCGTGCAGTGATCCTGAAGCACGTGGTGCGCAATGCGCTGATCCCGGTGGTCACGCTGGTGGCGCTGCAGATGCCGGCCGTGTTCGGCGGCGCCATCGTCACCGAGCAGATCTTTCGCATTCCCGGCATCGGCTCGCTGCTGATCGATGCCATCCTGCGCAACGACACGCCGGTCATCATGTCGGTGACCTTCGTGTTGTCCTGCCTCGTGATTGCGTTCAACCTGATTGCCGACCTTCTGTATGGCTGGCTCGACCCCCGCATCAGCTACCGGTGACGCGGACGCGCGCACGGCCGCCGTGCGCCCGCCGCAACTGGACGAAGGCGCGCGCGGCGTCGTGGGCCTGGCCGCGCATCGCACGGCTGAAATGGCGGGTGCCCCGATCGGTCTCGTCGGACGCCGCGGCATCTCGCCGTGGGGCGATGCGTGGCGGCGTTTCAAGCGCCACAAGCTGGCGGTGGTGAGCCTGTTCGTGCTGGCGCTGATGGTGTTGGCGGTGTTGTTCGGCCCGATGATCTGGAACGTGGCGATCAACGAGATCGACTTCTCCGCACGGCTGAAGCCGCCATCGCTTGCGCACCCGTTCGGCACCGACGACCTCGGGCAGGACATCCTGGCGCGCATGCTGTACGGTGGGCGCATCTCGCTGGCCGTGGGCATCGCCGCGATGGTGATGGCCATCATCGTGGGCGTGATGATCGGTGCCATCGCCGGCATCTCGCGCGGCAGCGTCGATGCCGCGCTGATGTGGCTGACCGATCTGTTTCTCTCGCTGCCGCAGCTGCCGCTGCTGCTGCTGATCATCTACCTGTTCCGTGACGCGCTGAAGAA
>DATKJN010000253.1:0-3217 GCA_035543655.1 Burkholderiaceae bacterium
AGGCGCCGGCGCCTGTCTGGCTGCCACCTGCTACATGCCAGCGATCCCCAGCGGGACCATCGATGCCAAGACCCGCATCATCGGCGTCGGAACCTCACCGCCCCGGCTCTGGGGCACGGCCGGCGTCAACCGGGTGCTCAATCTCGAGGGCAGTTCGAATGTCGAGATCGGCAACCTGGAACTCACTGACCAGGACGATTGCGTCTACACCCATTCCGAGCCCGTCGCCAGATGTCCCGCCGGCAGCGGCAACTGGGCGAGGTTCGGTCTCTATGCCCGGGCCTCCAGCCATGTGTGGCTGCATGACCTCGACATCCACGGCTTGGCACACGCGGGAATCCAGGCCGGCGGGCTCACCGACTGGACGATGGAGCGGGTGCGGATCGTCGCCAATGGCCGTGCGGGTTGGGATGGAAACATCGGCACCGGCAGTTCCAATTCGGGAAACATCGTGCTGCGCGAGTTCGAAGTCGGCTGGAACGGCTGCGGCGAACGCTGGCAGACCGGCGAGCCTTGGGCCTGCTGGGCCCAGCAGACGGGTGGCTACGGCGATGGCCTGGGCACGACCTACACCGCTGGCCACTGGCTGATCGAGGATGCCTTCTTCCACCACAACACCTCGGACGGACTCGACCTGCGCTTCATGGATGGCGCCGACGGGAGCGACGTGGTCGTGCGACGTACCTACGCGATGGCCAACGCCGGCAACCAGGTCAAGGTCCGCGGCAACTCGATCATCGAGAACAACGTCTTCAACGGTACGTGTGGGTACTTCGAAGGCAAGTACTTCATGCTGCATGCGGACAGCTGCCGTGCGTCCGGCAACACCCTGCAGCTGGTGTTCACCTCCAACGACGCATCGACCGTGCGCCACAACAGCATTACCGGCGAAGGGGGCGTGCTCATTGGCGCCACCGAGGGCGACAGCACCGACAGGCTCCTGATCCAGAACAACGTCCTGGTCGGGTTTCCGACCTTCCTCGATCCAACCAAGCTGAGCGCCGTGTTCTTTGCGAACGCCGCACCGGCGGCGGTCAGTTGGGCTGGCAACCTGGTCTGGAACGTCAAGGCCGGAACCTGCCCATCGGGCAGCCTCTGCGGCCAGAATCCAAAGTTGGCCAACATGGCCCTCTATGGGTTCGATGCGGAGCCGATGCTTGGGAGCCCTGTCATTGACAAGGTGCCACCGCTGGCCGACGTCACCAGTGATTTCCTGCTGCAGCCACGCCCTTACGGCGCGAACAGCGACATCGGCGCGTACGAACTCCAGTTCGACAGTCTCTGCGTCCACGCCGAGCCGGGCCTGAGCCTCACCGGACCGGGCACCGCGGTTCCGGCGGGAACGACCGTGGCCTACACGGTCGCACTGCGCAACAACGACAGCAATGCCTGCGCTGCAACCAGCTTCAGCCTTGCCGAATCGGTTCCTCCTGGCTGGACCAGCACCCTCGCCACCACTTCCCTCAGCGTCGCACCGGGTGTCAGCGCCAGCACGACGTTGCACGTGACCTCCGCAAGCGATGCCTCGCCCGGCGACTACAACATCGGTGCCGGCGTCAGCAGCTCTGTCGGCGGTATCCACACGGCAAGCGCATCGGCGAATTACACGGTTGCCGTACCGGCGCCGGTCTGCACGCGCGCCGCCCCAAGCCTGAGCCTGACCGGACCGAACACGGCCGTGCCTGCCGGCACGAACGTCGACTACACCATCACTCTCGGCAACAACGACAGCAGCGCCTGCGCCACGACCAGCTTCAGCATCGCCGGTTCAGTGCCCAGCGGCTGGAACAGCACGCTGGGCGCCGAATCGCTCGACCTTGCGCCGGGGGCTACGGGTAGCACCACGTTGAGCGTGACATCGGCAAGCGATGCCTCGCCTGGCGACTACAACATCGGCACAGGCGTCAGCAGTGCTGTCGGCGCGATCCACACGTCAAGCGCATCGGCAAATTACGCAGTTTCCACACCGGCGCCAGTCTGCACGCGCGCTGCGCCGAGCCTGAGCGTAAGCGGACCCAGCACCGCCCTACCTGCCGGCACCAGCGTCGATTACACCATCAGCATCGGCAACAGCGACAGCAATGCCTGCGCTGCAACCAGCTTCAGCCTCGTCACTTCGGTGCCCAGCGGCTGGACCGGCGCGCTTGCGGCCACATCGCTCAATCTCGCACCTGGCGCCAGCGCTACCACCACGTTGAGCGTGAATTCTGCGAACACTGCCTTGCCTGGCGACTACAATTTCGGCGCCGCCGTGAGCAGCGCTGTCGGCGCCATCCACACATCAAGCGCATCGGCGATTTACAAGGTTTCCGTACCGGCCCCGGTCTGCGTGCGCGCCGCGCCAAGCCTGAGCCTGGCCGGACCGAACACGGCCGTGCCTGCCGGCACCAGCGTCGACTACACCATCACTCTCGGCAACAACGACAGCAGCGCCTGCGCCGCGACCAGCTTCGGCCTTGCCGCTTCGGTGCCCAGCGGCTGGGCGGGCGCGCTTGCGGCGACAACACTCAACCTCGCGCCTGGGGCTACGGGCAGCACAACGTTGCGCGTCACTTCTGCGAGCAACGCACCCGCTGCCGGCTACAACATCGGCGCCGGCGCCAGCAGCTCCGTCGGCGCCATCCACACCGTCAATGTATCGGCGGTCTACACGGTCGCGGCGGCCGTGGTCGACTTGCAGACCCAGGTCAGCACCAACAAGGCGACGTACGCGCGTGGCGAAACCGTGCAGATCACTGCACTCCTGCGCAACAACGGCGTGCCGGTGAGCGGCGCGGTCGTGACGTTCGCCGTGACCCGGCCCAATACCGCAGCCACCACGACGACCGCCACCAGCGGCACCGATGGAACCGCCCGCACCACCTACAAGGTGAGCAAGGCCAAGAACGCATCGGGCCAGTACACGGTGCGGGCCACTTGGCGCCTCGGTGGCGTCACCGCCACTGCAACGGCCACGTTCGCAGTGCCTTGACCGGACCAGTGCAGCGCGGCACCTCGCCAAAGCCGTCAACGACGGTCGTTGCGCGAGCGCGACACCGACAGGCCGATCAGGCGCGACACCACCAGCGCGATGTAGCCCACGCCCGCCATTTGCTCGAACATCACCAGCACACGTGCCTGCGGACCCAGCGGAATGACGTCACCGATCCCGACGCTGGACAGCGTCGAGAAACTCAGGAAAAGCAACTCGATCCAGCGTCGGGGGCGCTCGGGTTCC
>DATKJN010000254.1:0-5145 GCA_035543655.1 Burkholderiaceae bacterium
TGAACAAGAAGATCCCGCCGGAGATCCTCACGTCGATCGCGGGCATCGACGATCCGGGCCGCCTGGCCGATACGATCGCGGCGCACTTGCCGCTGAAGCTCGAAGCCAAGCAGTCGGTGCTCGATCTCGACTCGGTGGCCAAGCGTCTGGAGAAGCTGCTCGAACTGCTCGAGCACGAAGTCGACATCCTGCAGGTCGAAAAGCGCATCCGCGGCCGTGTCAAGCGCCAGATGGAGAAGAGCCAGCGCGAGTATTACCTGAACGAACAGGTCAAGGCGATCCAGAAGGAGCTCGGCGACGGCGAAGAAGGTGCCGATCTCGAAGAGCTCGAGAAGAAGATCAAGGCCGCGCGCATGCCCAAGGAAGCGCGCAAGAAGGCCGACGCCGAGCTGAAGAAGCTCAAGCTGATGTCGCCGATGTCGGCCGAAGCCACCGTCGTGCGCAACTACATCGACACGCTGGTCGGCTTGCCTTGGGCCAAGAAGACCAAGATCAAGCACGACCTGCGTCTGGCCGAGCAGGTGCTCAACGAGGACCATGCAGGCCTTGAAAAGGTCAAGGAACGCATCCTCGAGTACCTCGCGGTGCAGCAGCGCGTCGACAAGGTCAAGGCGCCGATCCTGTGCCTGGTCGGGCCCCCGGGCGTGGGCAAAACGTCGCTCGGCCAGAGCGTGGCGCGCGCCACCGGCCGTAAGTTCGTGCGCATGGCGCTCGGCGGCGTGCGGGACGAGGCCGAGATCCGCGGCCACCGCCGCACCTACATCGGCTCGATGCCAGGCAAGGTGCTGCAGAGCCTCACGAAGGTCGGCACGCGCAATCCGCTGTTCTTGCTCGACGAGATCGACAAGCTCGGCATGGATTTCCGCGGCGACCCGTCGTCGGCACTGCTGGAGGTGCTCGACCCCGAGCAGAACCACACCTTCAGCGACCACTACGTCGAGGTCGACTTCGACCTGAGCGACACGATGTTCGTGGCGACGTCCAACTCGATGAACATTCCGCCGGCGCTGCTCGATCGGATGGAAGTGATCCGCTTGTCGGGTTACACCGAGGACGAGAAGGTCGACATCGCGCAACGTTACCTGCTGCCCAAGCAACGCAAGAACAACGGCGTGAAGGACGAAGAGCTCGAGGTCAGCGAGAGCGCGATCCGCGGCATCATCCGCTACTACACGCGTGAGGCCGGCGTGCGTTCGCTGGAGCGCGAGATCTCCAAGATCTGCCGCAAGACGGTCAAGGGCATCCAGCTCAAGACCACCGAGGGCAAGGTCGTGGTCTCCGAGGAAAACCTCAACGATTACCTCGGCGTGCGCAAGTTCGATTTCGGTCGTGCCGAGAAGCGCAACCAGGTCGGACAGGTGGTGGGTCTCGCGTGGACCGAGGTCGGCGGCGATCTGCTGACGATCGAATCGGCGGTGATGCCGGGCAAGGGCACCATCATTCGCACCGGTTCGTTGGGCGACGTGATGAAGGAGTCCGTCGAGGCCGCTCGTTCCGTGGTGCGCAGCCGGGCGCAGCGCCTGGGCATCAAGGACGAATTGTTCGAAAAGCGCGACATCCACATCCACGTGCCCGATGGCGCCACGCCCAAGGACGGGCCGAGCGCGGGCATTGCGATGACCACGGCCTTCGTGTCGGCGCTCACGGGCATCCCGGTGCGCGCCGACGTGGCCATGACCGGCGAAATCACGCTGCGTGGCGAAGTCACGGCGATCGGCGGCTTGAAGGAGAAGCTGCTGGCTGCGCACCGCGGTGGCATCAAGACCGTGATGATTCCGGAAGAGAACGTCAAGGACCTGCAGGACATCCCGGAGAACGTGAAGAACCAGCTCGAGATCGTGCCGGTCAAATGGATCGATCGGGTGCTCGAGGTCGCCTTGACTTCCGCGCCGCAGCCGCTGCCCGACGAAGAGGTGGCCAAGGTGGACCCAGCGGCCGCCAAAACCGAGGTGCCCAAGCCCGCGCTTGGCGGCGAGGTGCGCTCGCACTGAGGCTGGCCAGCCAGGCGGGGCTGGCTATAATCCCCGCCTGCGTCGAACTGACCCGTTCGGCGCAGGCGTCACGCGGGAATAGCTCAGTTGGTAGAGCGCAACCTTGCCAAGGTTGAGGTCGCGAGTTCGAGACTCGTTTCCCGCTCCAGATGAATCGAAGGGGAAGCCATCCGGCTTCCCCTTCGTCGTTTGGCTCCGGCATCACCTCGCTGCGCGACATGAGCCTTCACCGACAACATCCTGTGGCCGTTGTGGGCGTTCGATGGTTGGAGGCGCGACCCGGAGTCGAACCGGGCTGAACGGATTTGCAATCCGGTGCATAACCGCTTTGCTATCGCGCCGTCGCCGAAGATTGTCCCATAACGAGTTCGCGGGTCGGAGGGCTTGGGCAGGGGCGCAGATAATCGCGCCGCCGCCCGGATGGCGAAATTGGCAGACGCAGCGGACTTAAAATCCGCCGCCTCTCGAAAGAGGGCATGTGGGTTCGATCCCCGCTCCGGGCACCAGTTGGCGGTGTCCCGCTCGGGCACAGCCCGCAGCCACGCGAAGCGCGCAGCGGCATGGCACCGAAGTCGTTGAGACAGGAGACGAGCACATGGCCGCCTGGTTTTCGCAAGCCAGTTTGAATCCCGGCGTGCGCCGGCGCGAAGTGTTCGGCTGGGCGATGTACGACTTCGCCAACTCCGGCTACACGACCGTGGTGCTCACCGCGGTGTTCAACGCCTACTTTGTCGGCGCCGTGGCCGGCGGCGCGAACTGGGCCACCTTCCTGTGGACCGCCGCACTCGGCGCGTCGCGCGCGATCGTCATGCTGACCATGCCCACGCTCGGCGCATACGCCGATGTGCGCGCCGCCAAGAAACGGCTGCTGATGCTGACCACGCTGTGCTGCGTGCTCACGACCGCGGGCCTCGGTGTGGTCGGTAGCGGCGATGTCTGGCTCGCCGTGGTGTTGATCGTGCTGTCCAACCTGTTCTACGCCTACGGCGAGTCGTTGACTGCGGCGTTCCTGCCCGAACTCGCGCGCTCCGACGCGCTGGGCCGTGTGTCGGGCTGGGGCTGGAGTTTCGGCTACTTCGGCGGCATGTTGACGCTGGGGTTGAGCCTGGCTTACGTGCTGTCGGCACAGAAGGCCGGCCAGACGGCGACGCAGTTCGTCCCGGTGACGATGTGGATCACGGCCGTGGTCTACGGCGTCGCATCCGTGGTGACCTTCGTCTTGCTCAAGGAGCGGGCGTTGCCGCAGCCAGGGGCTGCGCAAGGGCAGGGATTGGCAGCCTCGCTGATGCGGCTGCGGCAGACCTGGCACGACGCGCGCTCCTACGTCGACTTCGTCTGGCTCATGGTGTGCGGCTTCTTCTACCAGGCCGGCATCGCGGTGGTTATCGCGCTGGCGGCGGTCTATGCCGAGCAGGTGCTCGGCTTCAAGCCGATCGACACCATGATGCTGGTGTTCCTGGTCAACATCGCTGCCGCGCTGGGTGCTTTCTCGTTCGGCTACCTGCAGGACCGCATCGGACACAAGCAGGCGCTCGGCGCCACCCTGATCGGCTGGGTCGTGATGACGGTGATGGCCTACCTGGCGACCACGCAGGCCGTGTTCTGGGTCGCCGCGGTGATCGCCGGCCTGTGCATGGGCTCGAGCCAGTCGGCCGGGCGCGCCATGGTGGGCGTGTTCGCGCCGCGCCAGCGGCTGGCCGAGTTCTTCGGCTTGTGGACCTTTGCCACCAGCCTGGCTTCGATCGTGGGCCCGCTCACCTACGGCGTCGTCACGTGGTTGACAGCAGGGAATCACCGTCTCGCTATCGTGTCGACGGGGCTGTTCTTCGTGGTGGGCTGGCTTGCCATCCGGCCGATCAATGTGGCCCGCGGCGCCGCCGCCGCAGCGCGGACGGCCGCTTAAAATCCGCAATTCGGTTCGAGCAAGATTTCAGGAGCAGCCCGCATGAAAGTTCTGGTCCCCGTCAAGCGGGTGGTCGATTACAACGTCAAGGTGCGCGTCAAGAGTGACGGCAGCGGTGTGGACATCGCCAACGTCAAGATGAGCATGAACCCGTTCGACGAGATCGCCATCGAAGAGGCGGTGCGCCTGAAGGAAAAGGGCATTGCGACCGAGGTCATCGCCGTGAGCTGCGGCGTGGCGCAGTGCCAGGAGACCTTGCGCACCGCGATGGCCATCGGAGCCGATCGTGCGATCCTGGTGGAGACCACCGAGGAGTTGCAGCCGCTGGCCGTGGCCAAGCTGCTGAAGGCGCTGTTCGACAAGGAGCAGCCCGGACTGGTGATCCTCGGCAAACAGGCGATCGATGACGACTGCAACCAGACGGGCCAGATGCTGGCTGCGTTGGCCAAGCTGCCGCAGGGCACGTTCGCCTCGAAGTTGGTCATCGAAGGCGGCTTTGCATCCGTCACGCGCGAGGTCGACGGCGGCCTCGAAACGGTGAAGCTGAAGATGCCCGCGATCGTCACCACCGACCTGCGCCTGAACGAGCCGCGTTACGTCACGCTGCCCAACATCATGAAGGCCAAGAAGAAGCCGCTCGAGACACTCAAGCCGGCCGACCTCGGCGTCGACGTGGCCCCGCGCATCAAGACGCTCAAGGTCGGCGAGCCGCCGAAGCGCGGCGCCGGCGTGAAGGTGCCCGATGTCGCCACGCTGGTGGCCAAGCTGAAGAATGAAGCAAAGGTGATCTGAATGGCTGTCCTCGTCATTGCCGAACACGAGCACGGCACGCTCAAGGGTGCCACGCTCAACACCGTGACCGCCGCCGCAGCCTGCGGATCCGACGTGCACGTGCTGGTCGCCGGTCACAACGCCAGCGGCGCGGCGCAAGCCGCTGCCAAGATCGCCGGCGTGGCCAAGGTGCTTCACGCCGACGGCGCCAGCCTGGCCGAACAATTGGCCGAGAACGTCGCCGCGCAGGTGCTGGCGCTCGCCAAGAACTACAGCCACCTGCTTTTCCCGGCCACCGCCCACGGCAAGAATGTGGCGCCGCGTGTCGCCGCGTTGCTTGACGTCGCCCAGATCAGCGACGCCACCAAGGTGATCAGCGCCGATACGTTCGAGCGTCCGATCTACGCCGGCAACGCGATCGCCACCGTGCAGAGCAGCGACCCGATCAAGGTGATCACCGTGCGCACGACCGGTTTCGAC
>DATKJN010000255.1:0-2885 GCA_035543655.1 Burkholderiaceae bacterium
AGCGCAGACTCGCGTCTTCGCGAGCGATGACCCAAGGGGCACACGATGAACCACGACGAGCGCAAAGCCATCGAGCAAGTGGTGCAAACCTACCTCGATGGTCTCTTCGAAGGCGATGCCGACAAGCTGGCCAGCGTGTTCCACGACACCAGCGCCCTCACCTACGAGCAGGACGGCAAGCTCACCGTGCTGCCGCGCGACCAATGGCTCAAGGCCGTGCGCGAACGCGGATCGCCCCAGGCCAAAGGCTTGGCGCGCGACGACGCGATCCTGCTGGTGGATCAGTCGGGGCCGACGACCGCCTTCGTCAAGGTCAAGTGCCAGATCCCACCGCGCTACTTCACCGACTACCTGAGCCTGCTCAAGGTCGACGGACGCTGGGTGGTGGCGCAGAAGGTGTTCGCCACGGTCGTGCGGCCGTAGCGAGTCAGATCCGCAGCGGCCGTCGTGCCGACCGATTCCGCGAGCGAAGGTGGCTGCCTGTGCGGCGCCGTGCGCTATCGCATCGTCGGCGAGCCGCGTTCGAGCAGCGTGTGCTTCTGTCGCAGCTGCCGACTGGCCAGCGGCGCGGCCGCGGTGGCGTGGTTCGTGGTGCGGCGCGATCAGTTCGCACTGCTCGGCGGCGCGCCGGCGAGTTTTCAGTCATCGGCCGAAGTGACGCGCAGCTTCTGCGCACGCTGCGGCACGCCGATCGCGTACCAACACACCGACGATCCCCACGCGATCGAACTCACCACCGCCACCCTCGACGACCCGCAGCGCTTTCCACCCACGCGCGAGATCTGGCATCGCCATCGTCTGGCGTGGGCCGCGTCGGATCCGCGGCTGCCGCATTTTTCGGGCGACAGCGGCAGCGACCCCGCGACACAGCCGGCACCCTACGCTTCTCGAGCCTGAGCGGCAGTTTGCCTGGGACGCCGGTCACGACTTGTTGTCGCCGACCTTGAGCTCGCAGGCGGCGCACTCGCCCCGCTCGCCACCCGAATGCGGGGCGGTCATATTGCCGCCCACATCCCCCATGACCGTGCCTGTTGCGCATCCATGCAACCAGACGTGATTTGCTGACTCTTAAGCGCCGCGTCTCGCCGCCGAAAATCATCCCAAGCGAAAGGGGCGGACGTGAGGCGATGCATTGCCAGCCAGGCCGATGGCCGACGGAGATGCTCGACGTTCGTCCGCGGGCTGACGGTGGTCGAGCTCTGCATCGCGTTGTGCATCGCCGGCGTGTTGCTGGCGATCGGCGTACCCGCGTACCAGCAGTACCGCGAGCGGATCCGCATGGACCAGGCCAAGCGTGACATCGCCGTGATGTCGGCGCTCATCGCGAACCACTTCAACGACGCACGAGCCTATCCCGGCACGCTGGGCGAGGTTGGCCTCAGCGGCATGCGCGATCCCTGGGGCAACCCTTACGGCTACCTCAATCTCGGCGACCGCAACGCGCGGGGCCACGCGCGCAAAGACCACTCGCTGGTGCCGATCAACACCGACTTCGACCTTTACAGCATGGGCCCCGATGGCCGCAGCGCGCCACCCCTCACCGCCAAATACAGCCGCGACGACATCGTGCGGGCCAACGACGGTGCGTTCATCGGGCTGGCGTCCGACTACTGACGCGCGCCGCGAGTCGAGCACGAGTTCACCCGCGATGAGGGTCCAAGGCACCTTTCTCACCAGCCGCGCCGGCCGCCGCATCTTCTGGACGCTGCTGCTCGCCGCCGCCGTACCGCTGGCGCTGTTCGGCGTGGCCATGCATGCCTTGCTGTCTGCGCAGTTCGACTCGCAGATGCAACGACAGCAGCTTCAACTCACCAAGTTCGCCGGCATGGGCTTGCTCGATCGGCTGCTCGTGGCCCGCACCGCGCTCGACATCACCGCGCGCACCGGGCGGGTGACCGCGGAGCCCGACGCCGACTCCCGCAGCGGCCGTGTGCTGGCCGAAGTGGCCCAGGTTGATGCGCGCGGCCGCGCCGTGTCGGGCAGCGCAGCCTTGGCGCGCCGGTGGCGCGACCAGACCAGCGCATGGCTGGCGCAGGAGCACAACGGCTCGGCCACGGTGGTGCTCGGCGCCGAAAACACCGCCGGCTCCGCACGGCCGCTGTTGTTGTTGATCGCCGATCCGTCGCACCGCTATCGCGCGTGGATCGCCGAGGTCGAGTCGGCATTCCTGTTCAGCGAACTGTCGAGCGATGCCAGCGGCTGGCGCATCTGCGTGTTCGACCGGCCGTGGAGCCCGATCCATTGCCCCGGTTGGACGGCGTCGGACGCATCGACGCTGTGGAACGACGCCACCGGCCTGGGCGGCACGCGCTGGAATCTGTTTCTGCGCTCGGACTTCGGCGTCGACGACTGGATTCTGGTGTCGATGGACGCGCCCAACGAGCACTCGGCCTCGGCGCCGCTGGCCCGCATGTCGGCGCTGGTGGCCGCGGTGACGCTGCTGTTCGTCGGCATGCTCGGCATGATCCAGGTGCGTCGCACGATGGTGCCGCTGGAGCGGCTGATCGCCGGCACGCGGCGCCTGTCCGAACACGACTACGGTGCGCGCGTCGACTTGCGCCCCGGCGACGAGTTCGGTGAATTGGCGCAGTCGTTCAACCACATGGCCGAGCGCGTCGGGCACCAGATGCAGGCGCTGCAAGTGCAGTCGTCGATCGATCGCGAGATCCTCAACGGCTTGAACGTCTCGCGCGTGCTGCAGCGGGTGGCTCAGCGACTGGAACAGCTGATGCCCGGTGCCTCGGCGTGCGTGGTGGAGTTGGATCGCACGTCGCGCATGCTGGCGCGTGTGCATCACGCCGCGGGTCAGGTGTCGGTGACAAGTCTGCCGCGCACCGATGCCCTCAGCATCGCCCAGTTGGCGAGCGAGGACACGCTTCGACACG
>DATKJN010000256.1:0-5267 GCA_035543655.1 Burkholderiaceae bacterium
GCCTCGGCCAGCAGCTTCTGCGTGCCCTCGTCGTCGGACGACGACACGAACACGCCGCTCAAGCCCGCGTTGCGCAGGATCTGCACCGCCTGCTTCACCGGCACCGACTCCACCGCGTCGTGGCTGTAGTGCACGTGGGCATCGAAGATCGGCAGGCGGGCCTGCGCGCGTGCACTCGACCAGCCGGTCAGCGATCCTGCCGCAGCCAACTGCAGAAGCGAACGGCGTCGCACAGCGCCTGGGCTCATACGATCTTGATGCCGAGGTTCGGCAGCTTGTCGATGTGGCAGTCGATCACGTCGCCGCGCACCACCGGGCCGACGTTTTCCGGCGTGCCCGAGTAGACGATGTCGCCCGGCATCAGCTCGAAGGCCTCGCTCAGCTTGCTGATCTGCTCGGCCACGCTCCAGATCATCTGGTTCAGGTTGGCGTTCTGCTTGGTCTGGCCGTTGACCTTGAGCCAGATGCCACCGTCCTTGAAGTGCCCGATCTGCGAGGCCATGTGCAGCGGGCCGATCACAGCCGAGCGGTCAAAGCTCTTGCCGATCTCCCAGGGTTTTTTCTCGTCGCCCATCGCGCGCTGCAGATCGCGCCGCGTCATGTCCAGGCCGATCGCATAGGCGTACACATGGTCGAGCGCCTGCGTCGCCGGGATGTTGCGGCCACCCTTGTTCAACGCCGCCACCAGCTCCACCTCATAGTGGTAGTTCTTGGTCAGCGTGGGATAGGGATGGTCGGCCACGCTGCCGGGTGTCACGTTCTGGATCGCGTCGGTGGGCTTCTGGAAGAAGAACGGCGGCTCGCGGTCGGGGTTGGAGCCCATCTCGATCGCATGCGCGCGGTAGTTGCGGCCGATGCAATAGATGCGCCGCACCGGAAAGGCCATGTCGCTGCCGAAGATCGGGATCGTGGTGGTGCCGAGCGCGAACGGCGTCTTCTGGCCTTGTTGGGCGCCGCTGGGCAGCGCGCAGCCGGCGAGCGCGCCCAGGCCCAGGGTGGCGGTGGTTTCGATGATCGATCGGCGTTTCATGGCATCTCCTCGTGGGCGGGGGGTCATCCCCTTGTGGGCGTCATTGTGTGTTCGCTTTGGGGTGCCTGTCCCATCCGCCGCGGATGGGCTGCTTCGCATTTCAGGCACCGAAGCGCGCGGGCTCCAGCGCGTGCGGCTGCACGCCTTGGCTGCGCAGGTTCTCGGGCAGCGGTGCGCCGAGCCACAGCGCGGCGGCCAGTTGCGACGCGCCGGCGGCACTCTGGATGCCGTAGCCGCCCTGGCCGGCCATCCAGAAAAAAGCCGGGCGGTGTGCGTCCCAGCCGATCACCAGCTCGCCGTCGGGCGCGAAGCTGCGCAGCCCGGCCCAGGTGCGCGCGGGTCGGCGGATCGTCAGCGTGGTGTCGGCCTCGATCGCCGCGATGCCGGTGGCGATGTCGAGCTCCTCGGGCACCACGTCGTGCGCCGGCACCGGGTCGGCGTTGGCCGGCGAGCCGAGCAGCTGGCCGGCGTCGGGCTTGATGTACCAGCTCTCCTGCACGTTGCATACGGTGGGCCACGGCCGGATGTCGAGATCGGCCGGCGCGGCGAACGTGAACGCGCTGCGCCGCTTGGGCTGGATGCCCAGCGGCGCCACGCCGCAGCGGCGCGCCACCTCGTCGGCCCACGCGCCTGCGGCGTTGATCAGCGTGCGCGCGCTGCAGCGCCGGCCATCGGCGAGCACCAGCTGCCAGGTGCCGCCGGCGTTGTCGGCGCGCGCCAGCTCGGCGTCGGTCCACAGCACGGCACCGGCGCGTCGGGCGCCGCGCAGGAAACCCTGGTGCAGCGCATGCACGTCGATGTCCATCGCATCGACCTCGAACACGCCGCCGAGCAGGCCCTCGCTGCGCAGCACCGGCACGCGGCGCAGGCACTCGTCGGCATCGATGCGCGCCACCACCGATCCGGTGGCCGACAGGCTGGCATGCAGCTCGGCGAGCGCCGACTCCTGGCCCTGCCACGCCGCGTAGAGCGCGCCGCGCGGCGCCAGGATGGCGGCATCGGCGAAGCCCGGCGGCGGCGCTTCGTAGAACGCGCGGCTGGCACGGGTCAGCGCACGCACCTGCGGCGGGCCGTAGCTCTCCATGAACATCGCGGCGCTGCGCCCGGTGCTGTGCATGCCGGGCTGCGCCTCGCGCTCGAGCAGCAGCACCTTGGCGTGCGGCGCCAGCGCGTGCGCGACCGAGGCGCCGGCGATGCCAGCGCCGACGATGACGGCATCGAACTCGGCGCTCGCCATCAAGCGCGCAGCACCCTCAACGCGCACCCTTCGACGGATCGCGCATCAACGTGCTCTTGCCGAACAGGCTCTCGATCAGGTCCACCGCCAGGTCGGCGGTCTTGTTGCGCACGTCGCACGCCGGGTTGAGCTCCATCACGTCGAGCGAGGCGAGCGCGCCGGTGTCGGCGATCATTTCCATGCACAGCTGCGCTTCGCGGTACGTGGGACCGCCCGGCACCGTGGTGTCGACACCGGGCGCGATGTCGGGGTCGAGGAAGTCGACGTCGAAGCTCACGTGCAGGTGCGTCTGGGCGTCGATGGTGGCCAGCGCCAACTCCATCGTGTGGCGCATGCCCATCTCGTCGATGTAGCGCATGTCGAACACCTCGAGGCCGGTCTGGTGCACCAGGTGCTTTTCGCCGGCGTCGACGCTGCGGATGCCGATCTGGCGGATGCTCTTGGGGTTGATCGCCGGCACCTTGCCGCCGATCTCGATCAGCTCCTGCGGGCCGTTGCCGCACAGGCAGGCCACCGGCATGCCGTGGATGTTGCCGCTCGGCGTCAGGCGGTCGGTGTTGAAGTCGGCATGGGCATCGAGCCACAGGATGCGCAATTTCTTGCCGGCCTCGCGGCAATGCCGCGCCACCGCGCTGATCGAGCCGATGGCCAGGCTGTGGTCGCCGCCGAGCAGGATCGGCAGGCGGCCGAGCTGCAACTCGGCGTGCACCGCCTCGTGCACGGTGCGGTTCCACTGCACCACCTCGGCCAGGTGGCGGTAGCCGTTGACCGGCGGCAGCCAAGGATTGGCCGGGCCAGTGAGGTTGCCGCGGTCGAGCACCTCGAGGCCGTGGCTTTCGAGCGTGGGCTTCAGCAGCGCCACGCGCAACGCCTCGGGTCCCATGCTGGCGCCGCGGGCGCCGGCGCCGATGTCGGTGGGCGCACCGAGCAGACTGATTTGCCTGTTCATGCATCCATTGTGAGGGTGCGCGGCAAAGCTGCGTACAGTTGGGCCGATGAGCACCGACGAACGTTTTGCCGCCGCCATCGATTTCGCCGTGGCGCACGAGATCCCCTGGCCGCGCGATCCGGCGGCCGACGCATCGGGCTGGGGCCTGCACCAAGTGGACCCGCCGCCGTACAACTGCCTGCGCGGTCCGGTGCATGCGCGCGGCGGCGTGTCGGGGGTCGTGCGCCAGCGCGGCCGTGTGGTGGCGGCCTGGGGCGAACCCGATCGCGCCGACCTCACGTTCAGCGTGGCCAAGTCGTACCTCGCGATGCTGGCCGGCGTGGCGCACGGCCGCGGCCTGCTGCCCGACGTCGACGAGCCGGTGGTCGAGCGCGTGCGCGGCATCGGCTTCGAGTCGACCCACAACCGGCAGGTCACGTGGCAGCACCTGCTCACGCAGACCAGCGAGTGGGAGGGCAGCAACTTCGGCATCCCCGACACGGTGGACCGCTACCGCCACGTGACCCACGAGCCGCGGGCGCCGCAGGGCAAGAAGGGCGACCCGCGGCCGCTGCAGCGCCCCGGCACCTACTGGGAATACAACGACGTGCGCATCAACCAGTTCTCGCTGGCGCTGCTGCACCTGTTCCAACAGCCGTTGCCCGAGGTGTTCGACGAGGCGTTGATGCAGCCGCTCGAATGCAGCGCGTCGTGGCGCTGGCGCGGCTACGACGACGCCACCGTCGACCTCGCCGGCCGCAGGGTGCAGTCGGTGCCCGGCGGCACGCACTGGGGAGGCGGTGTGTCGATCTCGGCCAGCGACCAGTCGCGCCTGGGCCAGTTGTTGCTCGACGGCGGCTCGCACGGCGGGCGCGAACTGCTGCCGTCGTCGTGGGTGCATCGCATGCGGCAGCCGTGCGCGATCGCGCCGTACTACGGCTGGCTGCTGTGGCTCAACGGCGACGGCAGCGTGCTGCCCGGCGCATCGACACAGGCCTACTGCATGGTCGGCGCGGGCGGTCATCTGGTGTGGATGGAGCCCGCGCACGAGGCGGTGGTGGTGGTGCGCTGGATGGACCCGGCGCACACCGCGGGCTTCATGGAGCGCATGACGGCGGCGTTGGCGCAGGACTGATGCGCTTACCTTGCGTCAGCGGAGGGCAGAGGTCGAAACGTACGCAGGGTTCCGCTACCGACCCAAAGCAGGCATCAGCTTGCGCGGAGGGCGGACATCAGAATGAGGCACCATCCACGGCCTGGCAACGCCGATCGATGTCTTCGAGGCGATCGCGGGGGAATTCCCCGATGAAAGGTGAAGCCCCGACCATCGACAAGATCCACACTACCGCACCGCCGGCGGAAGAAGGAAACCCTCAATGAAGCGCATCGCGCTCTTTGTCCTGACCAACCTCGCCGTCATGGTGGTGTTGTCGATCGTGCTGAAGGTGTTCGGCATCGATCGCGCGATGGCGCAGGAGGGCTTCAACCTCGGCCCGCTGCTTGCGTTCTCGGCCGTCTTCGGCTTCGGCGGCGCGATCATCTCGCTGCTCATCTCGAAGCCGGTGGCCAAGTGGTCCACGGGCGCGCAGGTCATCGACGGCAGCGAGGGCACGACTCAAGCGTGGCTCGTCGAAACGGTGCGGCGGCTCGCGCAGCGGGCCGAAATCGGCATACCGGATGTAGCGATCTACGAAGGCGAGGCGAACGCCTTCGCGACCGGCGCGTTCAAGAATTCGGCGCTGGTTGCCGTCTCGACCGGATTGCTGCAATCGATGAGCCAGGAGGAAGTCGAGGCGGTGCTCGGCCACGAAGTCGCGCACGTCGCGAACGGCGACATGGTGACGTTGACCCTGATCCAGGGCGTGCTGAACACATTCGTCATCTTCCTGGCGCGCATCGTCGGCACGATCATCGACCGCACCGTGTTTCGCAACGAGCGCGGCGTGGGTCCGGGCTACTACATCACCGTCTTCGTACTGGAGATCGTGTTCGCGGTTCTAGCCTCGCTCATCGTCGCGTGGTTCTCGCGCCGGCGCGAATTCCGCGCCGATCGCGGGTCGGCCGACTACCTC
>DATKJN010000257.1:0-5595 GCA_035543655.1 Burkholderiaceae bacterium
AGAATCGATGAGGAGGCAGCCAATGCAACAGCAGAACCGATCGGCCGCATCGCGCGGGTGGCGCGCCGCGACATTGGCTTTGGCCATGCTCGCGGCGATGCCGGCAGCCCTGGCGCAGGCCTGGCCGAGCAAGCCGATCCGGATCGTCGTCAACTTCCCGCCTGGTGGCGCGGCCGACGTGATCGCGCGCGCCGTGGCGGCGCCGTTGCAGGAGTCGCTCGGCCAATCGGTGGTGGTGGAAAACCGTGGTGGCTCGGGCGGCAACATCGGCGGCGACGTGGTGGCCAAGTCGGCGCCCGACGGCTACACGCTGCTGATGAGCTCGGGCGGCATGGTGTCGGTGAACCCGCACATCTACGCCAAGATGCCGTTCGACCCGATCAAGGATCTGACGCCGGTGGCTGCGGCCGCGCGCGTGTTGGTGTTCCTGGTGGTGAAGCCGGAGTATCCGGCCGGCAACGCGAAGGCATTTCTCGACGACCTCAAGGCCAATCCCGGCAAGCGCAGCTTCGGCTCGCCGGGCAACGGCAGCTCGCCGCACCTGGCCGGCGAAATGATGAAGTCGCAAGCCGGTGTGTTTGCGGTGCACGTGCCCTATCGCGGCGCGGCGCCGGCGCTGACCGATCTGCTGGCCGGCCAGCTCGACTTCCTGTTCGACCCGGGCATCGCGCTGCCGCACGTGAAAGCCGGCCGCTTGAAGATGCTGGCCGTCGGCAGCCCGAAACGCTCGCCGCTGTTCCCCGATGTGCCCACGCTCGACGAAGTCGGACTCAAGGGCTTCGACGCCGACACGGTGTTCGGCTTCTATGCGCCGGCCGGCACGCCGGCCGACGTGATCGCCAAGCTCAACGGCGAGATCAACCGCATCCTTGGCACGCCGGCGCTGCGCGATCGCATCGCCGCGCTCGGCGGCGAACCGGCGCCGATGTCGCCGACGCAGTTCGCGAGCAAGGCCGCCGAGGACAGCCGCCGCTTCGGCGCCATCATCAAAGAGCGCAAGATCGTCGGCGACTGAGGGCTGTTCCCCCGCTTTGGCGCCCCCGGTGCAGCACAAAACGGGTACCGCAGCGCCCCAGTAGGACGTTCCGCATGCCGGGAAGCCGGCGCCGTCTGGCGCGGACTTGCGACCGTTACATGCCAATGTGCGGGGGATGGCCGACCCGCCCGGGCGGCGCCTGCCATGATGAGCCCCGCCTCCCCCTCTCCCTCTCCTTCCGACCCCCCATGAGTTCCGTACTGGGCGTGCTTGGCGCCCCCTTCCAGCCGTTGCTGCGCGCGCAGACGCAGCGCTTGCCTTTTCACATCGACCTCGGTCCCTATCGCATGAGCGTGGAGTTGCGCGATCCCGATCAGATGACCGATCGCCGCCGACGCCTTGCGTGCGTGAACATCGAAGACCAGCGCATCGAACTGCGCAGCGACCTCACGGGCCTGCGTCTGCTCGAAGCCTTCTTCTATGCGCTGATCCGCCTGAGCCACTTCAGCAAGGGCTGCCAGCAAGGCTGCGTGGAAGAGGCTTACACGCACAGCTTCGCCACCGGCATGGTGGAGTTTGCGCAGCGCAACCCCAAGGCCTGGATCTGGTTCAACCTGCGGCTGAACGAACACCTGCCGCAAGACATGCAGTACGACCGTTTCGTCTGCGGCACGGTGTCGGCGCCGCCCGCGGTGCCGGCGCGCATCGCGCTCGGCGAGCGCGAGGTGCCGGTGCGCATCCTGTCGCGCGGCCAGGCCGGCAACGCGCTCGGCTGGTACGACTTCGACCGCCGCGAGGTGCAGCTGTACGAAGGCCTCAACGGCGCCAACGTGCCGATCGTCGCGCTGCACGAGATCACGCATGCGTTGCACCACGCCCACGGCCTGCGCGTGCGCGATCGCGAGCGCAACTTCGTGCGCGCGCAGCACAAGGGCTGGCTCGACATCATGCTGCGCGACCCGCTGACCTGGCGCTGGCTGGCCTGGGCGATGAGCTTCCCGCACAGGGCGAGCGTGGTCTGAACCGCCGGCGGTGGCGACTGTCGCCGCCGCCAAGGCTCCTGCCCGCGACACGGCGGGTGACCGTGGACGGTGCGTTGTGCGACGATCTCGCCTTCGCGTCTTCTCGGCCCTGCTCATGATCAAGAGCTTCTTCATCGCCATCGTCGTGCTGGCGGCGCTGGTCGCCGGCTACTTCGCGATCGTGCTCAACTGGAACTACTCCACCGGCGAGCGCGCCGGCTGGGTGCAGAAGTTCTCCCGCAAGGGCTGGGTCTGCAAGACCTGGGAGGGCGAGTTGGCGCTGGTGTCGCTGCCGGGCACGTCGGTCGAGAAGTTCTTCTTCACGGTGCGTGACGATGCGATGGCCGACAAGATCAACAAGGTGATGGGTCGGCGCGTCAGCCTGACGTATGAAGAAAAGGTCGGCCTGCCGACCACCTGCTTCGGCGAGACGCGCAGCTACGTGATCAACGTGGCCGAGATGGTCGAGATCCCGCTCGGTCCCGGCGTGGTGCTGCCGAACCAGCCGGCGGCGCAGCCGGCTGCGTCGGCGGCACAACCCGCAGCGCCCGCCACGCCGGCCGCATCGCGCTGAAGCGGTGCAGCACGATGGCCAAGCACCCGCAGGCGTACTTCTGGAAGGTGATGGCCGGCGAGTTGCCGCCGCCGCGTGTCGCGGCCACCCTGGGCATCCACTTCACGGCGGTGGACGCCGACGCCGGCACGATCGAGACCAGGTTCGATGCCAAGCCCGAGTTCACCAACCCGGCCGGCCACATCCAGGGCGGGTTTCTGGCCGCCATGCTTGATGACACCATGGGCCCGGCACTGGCCGCCACGCTCGGCCCGGGCCAGTTCGCGCCGACGTTGAACCTCAACGTGTCTTTCGAGCGGCCGGGCAAGGTCGGCAAGGTCGTCGGCCACGGCCGCGTGCTCAAGCGCGGCAGCGACGTGTGTTTTCTCGCCGGCGAGTTGTTCCAGGACGGCAAGCGCATCGCGTCGGCCACCGCCACCGCGTTGATCCGCACCATGCCGACAGGCCCCGATGCCGGCTGACACCACGGACGCCTTTCCCCTCGAGGGCGGCTGCGACTGCCAGCGCGTGCGCTACCGCATGCGCACCCGGCCGCTGTTCGTGCACTGCTGCCACTGCCGCTGGTGCCAGCGCGAGACCGGTGCGTCGTTCGCGCTCAACGCGATGATCGAGATGGATCGCATCGACGTGCTCGCCGAAGCGCCGGAGCTGGTGAACACGCCATCGGAAAGCGGCCAGGGCCAGCAGATCGCACGCTGCCCGAGCTGCCGCATCGCGGTGTGGAGCCACTATTCGGGCGCCGGTCCGTCGGTGGCGTTCGTGCGCGTCGGCACGCTGGACCAGCCCGACCACTGTCCGCCCGACATCCACATCTTCACCGCGTCGAAGCAGCCTTGGGTGGTGATCCCGCCTGGGCACACCGCAGTGCCCGAGTACTACGACCTCAAGGACCACTGGCCACCCGACAGCCTGCAGCGGCGCCGGGTCCTGCGCGCCAAGATCGAGGCGCAGCGCAATGCAAGGAAAGGCTGATCTCCATGACGACGTGGCGTGACGACGACGAGCTGTTTGCCCTGATGCGCCAGCGGCTGTTCCCCGCGGTGGTGGGCGACATCCTCGACACCATGGGCTTTCTGCACCAGTTCCTGAGCCCGCAGATCCGCCCGCTCAGGCCCGACATGGTGGTGATCGGGCGCGCGATGCCGGTGCTGGAGTCGAACTGCTTTGCCAACAGCGAGCCCGAAGGCCACAGCGAGCTGTCGCGCAAGCCGTTCGGCTTGTTGTTCGAAGCGCTCGACGACCTGAAGCGCAACGAGGTCTACCTCGCCACCGGCTGTGCGCCGCAGTTCGCGCTGTGGGGCGGCCTGATGACCACCCGCGCCAAGCACCTGCAGGCGGCCGGTGCCGTGCTCGACGGCTACTCGCGCGACACGCCCGAGGTGCTCGAGCTCGGCATGCCGGTGTTCTCCTACGGCGGCTATGCGCAGGACCAGGGTCCGCGGGGCAAGGTGGTGGACTGGCGCGTCGGCGTCGAATGCCACGGCGTGCGCGTGGGCCCGGGCGACATCGTGTTCGGCGATCTCGATGGCGTGCTGGTGATCCCGCGTGCCGCCGAACAAGAGGCCATCCGCCGCGCGCTGGAGAAGGCCAGCACCGAGAACCGGGTGCGCGAGGCAATCGAGCGCGGCATGAGCACGGTGGAGGCCTTCAAGACCTTCGGCGTGATGTGATGGCCGGCGCGCCCGACGCTGCAACGCTGGTGTTCGTGTTCGGCACGCTGAAGGCGGGATTCCCGAACTTCGCCGTCAACCAGGGCCGTCGCGTGGGCACGGTGTACCGCACCGTGCAGCCGCATCCGCTGTACTTGATGGGCACGCGCCATGTGCCGTGGCTGATCGACGCAGCCGGCAGCGGCGAATGCGTGGCCGGCGAGGTGTACGAGGTGGATGCCGACGCACTGGCCGCGATGGACGAGCTCGAAGGCGTGGGCCGGCCCGACGGCTACCACCGCAAGGCGCTGCAGGTGCAAGGCGACGGTGCCGAGGTGGTGATGGCGCAGGTCTACATGAAGCATGCGCATCAATTGGTGCAGGCCGACGTGCGCGTCGGCCCGCTCGCCGAATACACCCACGAACACGCCGAGCTGTACCGGCGCCGCGGCGGCGAACAGGCCTACTGAGCTGCGCGCTCCCGGCGCGCTAGAGCACGATGCGCGTCAGCCACTCGGCGACCAGCGCAGGCTTGGGCGCACCATCGATCTCGACGCTGGCTTCGTAGACGATCTGGCGCTGCGCCGCATCGATCACGTCGACCGACTTCAGCACGAAGCGCCCACGCACGCGCGAGCCCACCGGCACCGGCGCCACGAAGCGCAGCCGGTTGAAGCCGTAATTGAGCGGAAAGCGCACGCCTTCGATCGTCGGGCAGACCTGGTAGGCCATGTTCGACAGCAACGACAGTGTGAAGAAGCCATGCGCGATCGTGCCGCCGCTGGGCAGCACCTTGGCCGCGCGCGCCGGATCCACATGGATGAAGTGCTGGTCACCGGTGAGCCTGCCGAAGGCGTCGATCGCCGCCTGGTCGATCGTTCTCCATGCCGATACGCCGATCTCGCTGCCGACCCGCGCGGTCAGCGCGTCGAGGGTCATGGTGTGAATCGGGCCTTCCATGGGTCTCCTGCCGGTCAATGCCGCACGTCTCTCGGGCTGCAGCCGAAGCGCACGCGAAAGGCGCGGCTGAAGTGGGCCGCGTCGTTGAAGCCCCACGAGAACGCGATGTCGCTCACCGTGCGCGCCGCACAGGCGGGGTCGCTCAGGTCGCGGCGTGCCGCATCGAGGCGCAACGACCAGATCCAGTCGCTCAACGAGCACGCTTCGCCGGCCCAGGCGCGGTGCAGCGTGCTCGGCGACAGGCGCAGGGCGCGCGCGATCTGCGCCACGTTGAGTTCGGGGTCGGCCAGGCGCGACTTGACCAGTGCCTTGATCTGCTCGCGGTGAAACGCCGTAAGCTGCGACACCGGTTGCTGCCGCGCCGCCGGCAGCGTGGCCAGGCCGGCGATCAGGATCTGCGACACGCTGTCAGCC
>DATKJN010000258.1:0-9266 GCA_035543655.1 Burkholderiaceae bacterium
AACGATTCATCGAGGCCCTGACACGCCGTCTCGGTCTCACGGGCGATCACATCCAGACCGGCTACGAGGACACCTGGTACTACCTGTGGCGCGAACGCAAGCTGCCGGTCAACGTGGATCCGTTCGATGCGCGTCTCGACGACGAGCTCGAGCGCATCCGACTGCGGCGGGTGTTTGAGCAGGGATTGAGCCACCCCATCGGCTATGCGTTGCCGCTCAAGCGTGATGACGGTCCGGGTCTCGCCGGTCCGCGCTGGGTCACGGGCCCATGGTTCTTCCGCGACGAACGCATGTACCTGATGCCGGGCGATTCACCGATGGGCTACCGCCTGCCGCTCGATTCGCTGCCGTGGGTCACCGAAGGCGAGTACCCGTACCATGTCGAACTCGACCCGTTCGCGCCGCGCGGTGCCTTGCCCGCCGCGGCGTCGCTGCGCGAGCAGTACGCGCCGCACGCGGTGGGTGCCGTGCGTGTCGAGAGCGACGGGCGAGCGGCAACGGACACCGTGAGCGCCGCCCGCTTGAGGCGCGCCGATGCGACCGACGCCGCGGGCGCCGCGGCGACCGCACCTCGCAGCATGGTGGGCAGCGCCACGACGGGGTCTCCGATGACTGCCGACGAGCTTGCGCGCTCGCCGAAACGCTTCGAGTCGGCGCACTGGATCGCGCGAACGGCGCTCATCGTCGAGGCCCGCGATCCGCGGCGCGCCAACGGGCCGAAGGCCGAGGGGCAGGGCCGACCCAGCGGTGTGCTCTATGTTTTCATGCCGCCATTGAAGGAACTCGAGCACTACCTCGAGCTGCTTGCTGCGGTCGAAGCCACCGCGGCCGACCTCGGCGTGAAGATCGTGCTCGAAGGGTATCAACCCCCGCGCGACCCGCGCCTGAAGTTGCTTCAGGTGACACCCGACCCGGGCGTGATCGAAGTCAACATCCATCCGGCACACGACTGGAGCGAGCTGGTCGATCACACCGAGTTCCTGTACGGCGCCGCCTGGGCCACCCGACTGTCGACCGAGAAGTTCATGCTCGATGGCCGCCACACCGGGACCGGCGGCGGCAACCACTTCGTGCTCGGTGGCGCGACGCCTGCCGACAGTCCGTTTCTGCGCCGCCCGGACTTGCTCGGTTCGTTGTTGGCGTACTGGCACAACCACCCGAGCCTGAGCTACCTGTTCAGCGGACTGTTCATCGGGCCGACCAGCCAGGCGCCACGCGTCGACGAGGCCCGCAACGATCAGCTCTACGAACTCGAGATCGCACTGCGCGAGATCGAGCGCAGCAAATCGGTGCACGGTGCCGACATGCCGCCGTGGTTGGTGGACCGCACGCTGCGCAACGTGTTGATCGACGTCACCGGCAACACGCACCGCAGCGAGTTTTGCATCGACAAGCTCTACTCGCCCGATTCGGCCACCGGGCGCCTCGGCTTGCTCGAACTGCGCGCGTTCGAGATGCCGCCGCATGCGCGCATGAGCATCGTGCAGCAGCTGCTGCTGCGCGCGCTGGTGGCGCGCTTCTGGCACGAACCGTATCGCGACCGGCTCGTGCACTGGGGCACCGAGCTGCACGACCGCTACCTGTTGCCGACCTTCGTGTGGTCCGACTTCGAGGACGTGATCGAGGAGATGGCACGCACCGGCTTTGCCTTCGACAGCGCCTGGTTCGCACCTCACTTCGAATTTCGCTTCCCCAAGGTCGGTGAGGTGGCCGCACACGGCGTGCACCTGGTGCTGCGCCAGGCGCTCGAGCCCTGGCACGTGATGGGCGAGGAGGGCGCGGCCGGGGCCACGGTGCGCTACGTGGACTCGTCGCTCGAGCGGCTCGAAGTGCGTGCCAGCGGCCTGATCGATCCGCGCCACGTCGTCACCGTGAACGGCCGCGTGCTGCCGCTGCATCCCACCGGGCGTGTCGGCGAGTTCGTGGCGGGCGTGCGCTACCGGGCGTGGCACCCGCCCTCGGCGTTGCACCCCACGATCGGTGTGCACGCGCCACTGACGTTCGATCTGGTCGATCGCTGGATGCAGCGCTCGCTCGGTGGCTGCCAGTATCACGTGGCGCATCCTGGCGGCCGCAACTACGCGACCTTTCCAGTCAATGCGTACGAGGCCGAAAGCCGCCGACTGGGCCGTTTCTTCGCGATGGGCCATTCACCGGGCGATGGCTTCGCGCAGCGCATCGATGCCACTGCCGAGCGCAGCAACGAGTTTCCGTTCACGCTCGACCTGCGGCGGCCCTGATGGGCCGGCGATCGCGCCGCACCTGAGGATCGGGGGCGCCCACCAAAGGCCATCGTTGGCATGATGCAGGCATGACCGATCACCCGGCCGAGGGGCCCGCACAGGCCTTGGACAGCGCCGCGCAGTGGACGCTGCGCTGGGCCGGTGTCACCACGCAGGAAGCGTTCGACGAGCTGCGCAACACCGCCAACGGTCCCGGGGCGCCGAAAACCGCTCCCTGTGGGGCGTGGCGCACCTTCTTCGAGGCGCTCGGCAGCGCCGGCGCGACCGCGCCGGAGCTGGCGGCGCGCGCCGCACGCGTGCAGCAGCGCGTGCGCGAGGATGGGGCCACCTACAACGTGCATGCCCCCGAGGGCGATTCGAGCCGCGCGTGGCCACTGCAGCTGCTGCCATTCATCGTCGATGCCGACGAGTGGGCCGGGATCGAGCGCGGTGTGGTGCAACGCGCTCGACTGCTCGATGCCACGCTGGCCGACGTATACGGCGCGCAAGCGCTGTTGCGCGACGCGGTGCTGCCGCCGTCGCTGGTGTTCGCACACCCGCAGTACCTGCGGCCGGCGCACGGCATCGTGCCGCCGGGCGGCGTGCACCTGCACGTGGCGGCGTTCGATCTCGCGCGTGGGCCCGAGGGCCGCTGGTGGGTGCTGGCACAGCGCCTGCAGGCACCGTCGGGACTGGGCTACCTGCTGGAGAACCGGCTCATCATCGCGCGCGAGTTTCCGGAGGCATTTGCCGAATTGCACGTGCAACGCGTGGCCTCGGCGTTTCAGTCGTGGCTCAACGGCCTGCGGGCGCTGACGCCTGCGGGCGAACGGTCGCGCATCGTGCTGCTGACCCCGGGCCCCTTGCACGAGACGT
Organism: Burkholderiaceae bacterium; assembly: GCA_035543655.1. Classification (GTDB taxonomy): domain Bacteria; phylum Pseudomonadota; class Gammaproteobacteria; order Burkholderiales; family Burkholderiaceae_C; genus JAEUPI01. The sequence continues at coordinate 3,099 of DATKJN010000258.1, forward strand.
ACTTCGAGCAGGTGTTCCTCGCGCGCTACCTCGGCATCACGCTGGTCGAAGGCAGTGACCTCACGGTGCGCGATCGGCAGGTGTTCCTCAAGACGATGCAAGGTCTGGAGCGGGTGCACGTCGTGCTGCGCCGCATCGACGATGAATGGCTCGATCCGCTCGAGTTGCGCGCCGATTCGGCGCTCGGGGTGCCCGGCTTGCTGCAAGCACTGCGCGCCGGAGAAGTGGTGGTGGCCAACACGCCCGGCGCGGGCGTGCTCGAGAGCCCGGGCCTGGCGGCCTTCTGGCCTGGCGTCGCCAGGCGTCTGCTCGGCGAGGAGCTGTCGCTGCCGGCATCGACACACTGGTGGTGCGGGGAGGATTCGGTGTGGCAGGCGCAGCGTGCCCGACTGGCCGAGTTCGTCGTCGCGCCGACCTTCCCGGCCAGCGGCACCACGCAAGGCTTCGAGCCGGTCGTGGCCGCGGATCTGAGCGCCGCTGCGCGCGCTGCGCTCATCGCGCGGGTCGATGCCGACCCGGCGGCTTTCACGCTGCAGTCCCGCGTGTTGCCGTCGCACACGCCGACCTGGGACAACGGTTCGATCGAACTGCGGCCTGCCGTGCTGCGCGTGTTCGCATTGACCGACGGCCACGGCGGCTGGCAGGTCTTGCCTGGCGGCATGGCACGCGTGGCCGCGCGACGCGAGCGCAACCTCGATCCGTGGCTGTCGATGCAACATGGCAGCGCGAGCGCGGATCTGTGGGTGATCGCGCGTGGGCCGGTCGACACCACGTCGCTGCTCGGTGCGCCGCTGTCGGCGGCAGACCTGCTGGAGCAGCAACGCACCGTGACGAGCCGTGCTGCCGAGAACCTGTATTGGTTCGGGCGCTACACGGAGCGCGCCGAATTCCTCGTCGGGCTGATTCGGATGTCCCTGGAGAGCCTGCGCTCGGCGACGCCACCGGTGCGCGAGTGGTTGGGCGACCTGGCCATGCGCCATGCGCTGGTGCCTGAAGGCACGCCCACGCCCAACCAATCGCTGCGCGTATTCGAGCGAGCGCTGGTGCACGCGCTGCCAGCGGCAGCCGGGAACACCAGCGTGGGCTACAACCTGCGCGCGTTGATCAGTTGCGCGCAGGCGCTCCGCGAGCGGCTGTCGCCCGATCATTGGCAACTGATTCAGGAGCTCGACGACCACTTCGAGCAACACATGGCCTCGGCACTGGCGTTGTCCACGCGCCAAGGCGGCGTGGCACCGGTGGCCGATGTGGTGGATGTGCTCAGCCGCACGGGAATGCACCTCAATGCGGTCACTGGCGCACAGACCGATCGCATGGTGCGCGACGACGGCTGGCGGCTGCTGTCGGTGGGTCGCCAGGTCGAACGCCTGAACACGCTGTGTTATGCCTTGGCGCGTGGCCTGGAACTCGGGCTGCATGACACTGACGAGGGTTTCGTGCTGCTGCTGCAGTTGTTCGACAGCGTGATCACCTACCGCGCGCGCTTCCAGGGTCGGCGCGAGATGTTGCCGCTGCTCGACGTGCTGGTGTTCGATACCGACAGCACGCGCGCCTTGGCATGGGTGGTGCGAACGCTGCGTGACCGCCTGCGCAAGCTGGCGCGACACGACGGTGCATGGGCCTACGAAGTCACCGATCCGCTGCCGGTGCCCGAAACCTGGTCGATCGACGAAATGGCACGCCCATCGCCCGACGGACGGCCGGAGGCGGTGATCGACGCGTTGCACCGCATGGTGGCCGCGGTGTTTGAGCTTTCGGACGCGATCGGCAACCACCTGTTCGCGCACGTCGCGGGACCGGATCGCTCGGTGTGGCAATGACGCAGGTGCACGCGATGACCCCACCGCCGGCGAGCGCCGCGCTGCGCGTGCAGCACCTCACGCGCTACGAATACGACGCGCCGGTCGAACTCGCACACCACCTGGCGCACCTGTGCCCCCGCGACACACCATTGCAGGCGGTGTCGGACTGGCGGCTGCAGATCACACCGGAGGCAGACGCTGCGGTGCAGTCACTCAATGGTGATCAAGACGTGTTCGGCAACTGGCGCCATTGCTTCAGCCACGCACGCGTGCACGACCGGCTCGAAGTGCTGTCCTCGTTCGAGGCGGCATTGAGCGTGCCGGCCTTCGACGAGGCCCCCAGTCCGCCGTGGGAACAGGTGGCGGCCCGCTTGCGCTACCGCGCCGGCAGCACGATGCCCGAGGCCTGCGAGTTCGCGCTCGGCTCGCCGCACGCGCCACGCTCGGCGCAGTTCGTGCGCTTTGCCGGTGACCTGTTCGCACCGAACCGCCCGCTGCTCGACGCGATCGACGCCCTGATGCATCGTGTGCACGAGCAGTTCGAGTACCGCGCACAAAGCACCGACGTGGCCACCGATGCGCTGCAGGCGCTGCAGCTCAAACGCGGCGTGTGCCAAGACTTTGCTCACGTGATGATCGCGGCATGCCGCTCCATGGGGCTGGCCGCACGGTATGTCAGCGGCTACCTGTCGACGCAGCCGCCGCCGGGTCAAGCGCGGCTGGTGGGCAGCGACGCGTCGCACGCCTGGGTGTCGGTGTGGTGCCCGCGGCAGGGATGGGTCGACTTCGACCCCACCAACCGCATCCGGCCCACCCTCGACCACGTGACGGTGGCGTGGGGCCGCGACTATGGCGACGTGGCACCGCTGCGCGGCGTGATCCGCGGCGGCACGGCGGTGCGACCGGTGGTGGAAGTGACGGTCGAGCCGATCGCGAGTCAGAGCGCGGCGGCCACAGCGCGACCCAGCTCGACGACAGACAGCGCGTAGTAGCTCGACGCGTTGTAGCGCGTCAGCGCGTAGAAGTTCTGCGTGCCGGCCACGTAGCTCGGCGGCAGTTCGGCATTGAGCAGTTCGATCAGCGCCAGTGAGCCTTCGTGCTGGCTTGCGGCGTCGGGCAACTTGGCGCCCCGTTCGAGCATCTGCGCCGCGGTGAAGCTCGGCACGATGTCAGGCACCAGCAGCAGTGCGCGGTCGATCGTCTGCGCCGGCGGCTCGACCGGATAGTGGGTCGGCATGCCGCGGCGCCAGCCGTGCTCGGAAAGAAAGCGCGCGACACTGCCCACCACGTCGGCCGGGTTCGCCGCCAGATCGATGCGGCCGTCTTCGTCGAAGTCGACGGCGTAGTTGACGATGCTGCTCGGCATGAACTGCGGCAGCCCCATCGCGCCGGCGTACGAGCCCTTGATCGCCAGCGGATCCCAACCCTCCTGGTGCGCCAGTTTCAGAAAGTGGCCGAGCTCGGAGCGGAAGAACGGGCTGCGGTCGCTGCGGCCACTGGGGAAATCGAAGGTCAGTGTCGACAATGCATCCAGGACCCGAAAGCCGCCCGTGATGCGCCCGTAGTACGTCTCGACGCCGACGATGCCGACGACGATGTCGCTCGGCACGCCGAAGCGCTCTTCGGCGCGCTGCAGCCATGGGTCGTTGTCGCGCCACCAGCGCACGCCGGCCTCGATGCGGCGCGCTTCGACGAAGCGCGAACGGTAAGCGTGCCAGTTCTTGGCGGCCGGCGAGGCGTTCGGCATGATGAGTTGCGCCACCTGTGCGATGAAGCGCGCCTGAGCCAGCACACCCTCGACCCATTGGCTTTCCAGCGCATGCTCCTGCGCGATCGCTTGCGCGGCGGCGACGATGTCGCTGCGCCGACCGTATGAGCGTCCCATTGGGTGATGCACTTTGGCTGAGCGCGCGGCGGCACCGGGTCGCCCAAAGGCCGCCGAACACAAGAAAAGAGCCGCCGTAGCGGCTGTGCGTCGTTGCATCGCCGAGGATTATCCGCTGCTCCACCGTTGCGCTGCGAACGACCGCGGCTCAAACCGCACGACGCAAGCGAGTGGCCTCGAAAGAGAATCGCGGCCACCAGGTGGGATCAGGCTTGCGGCGCGCCTTCGGACCGTAGCGCGCCCGGTCGAGCGCATCGAGCTCATAGGCGAGCAGGTCGCTGCGGTCGCCAAGCCGTTCACGCACCAGCGTCGCCAATCGGCGTGGCGGATCGTGGGGCCGCGCCGGCACACCGAGCGGCGCCAGCGCCTCGCGCACCTGGGCTTGCAAGCGCTGCCAGGGGTCCTGCCGATGCCGATCCCAAAGCGCCCACCCGGCACCGGCGAGGGCTCCCGTCACCAGCAGCCCGAGCAGTGCCAGACCGAGCGATTGCCAATCGGGCGAACGGATGCCCAGGCTTTGCAGCAGATCGAACTGCTGCGTGCGCGAGTAGTTGAGCACCCACTGGTTCCAGCGGTTGTTGACGGCCTCCCAGCCTGCGCGCAGCTGCGCCAACAACTCCGGGTTCATCGTGCGCAACGCGCCGACCACCAGGCCCGGGGCAGGCTCCAGGTTGGCGCTGCGCGTCACGCGCTCGGGCGCCACCGCGGCCGTCGGATCCACACGCACCCAGCCACGTCCCACTTGCCAGGCCTCGGCCCATGCATGGGCGTGGCTCTGCCGCACGATGAAATAGCCGTCGAGAGCGCGCTCCGCGCCTTGATAGCCGGTGACCACGCGGGCCGGGATGCCCAGCGCGCGCATGACGACGACGAACGACACCGCGAAGTGCTCGCAGAAGCCCGCGCGTCGGTCGAGCCAGAACTCATCGACCGCATCGCGCCCGTAGGTGCCCGGCGCCAGCGTGTAGCTGAAGTCGGACTGGCGGATGTGGTCGAGCAGAGCGGCCGTCGTCGCCACCACGTCGCCGCGCCCGAGGTTGCGGTCGCGTCGAAACTCGGTGGCCCAGGCGCGGATGCGCGGATTGAAGGTCTCGGGCAAGTGCACCGCTTCGGCGTATTCACCCGGTTCGAGCTCGCCGCCCTGGCGCGAGCGCAACCACGCGCGCGCGGAGAAGCGGATCCGCTCGGCAACGACGCGATCGGTCTGCCATTGCAAGTCGGGGCGCAGAGACACCGCGTAGGTGTCGATCTTGGGCGCCGCCTCGGGCACGTCGGGCGTCACCTCGAGCACAGGCAACAGCGGCAGTCGGATCGGCTCCAGCGTCATCTCGTAGCCGATGCCGTTGCCTTGCGTGAGCACTTGCGGGGAGCGCGCCAGCTCGCTCAGGCGGAACGTGCGCCGGCGCCACTCGATGCCATCGAAGCGCGACAGCACAGGCCCGCGGAAGTACAAGGACTCGCCGGCCGGCACGAGGTTGTCTTCGAACTTGATGCGAAACGCGACCGAGTCGTCGTTGGCGATCTCGGCGACGCCACCCAGGCGCAGCGTGCCAGACAGCCCGGTGCGGCCCATCGCGTCCTGCGGCATGCCCCACAGCGGCCCGATGCGGGGAAACAGCATGAACAGCACCACCATCAGCGGTGCGCCGAACAGCGCGCTGCGCGCCGCCAGCGCGCCCGCCTGACGGAGCGGCGGCTTGCCGACCGGCATGTGCGCAAGCACCAGTGCGGTGAGCAGGCCCCACACCGACACCAGCATCGCCAGCGCGGTGAACAGCGACTGCGAATAGAGGAAATGCGTCAGCACGAGGAAGAACCCGAGAAAGAACACCACCAGTGCATCGCGTCGCGCGCGCAGTTCGAGCGTCTTCAACGACATCAGCACGACCAGCATGGTGACGCCGGCCTCCTTGCCGAACAGGCTCTGTTCGCTCCATACCGTGAGCATTGCAGCGATCACGAGCAGTGCCGCGATCGGCACGCGGCCCGGCAGGCGCAGGTTGGCCAGCGCAAGGTGCGCACGCCACACCAGCACCAGGGCGCTCAGCGCGACACACCACCACGGCAGGCGCGCCAGGTGCGGCAGCACCGTCCAGCCGATCACCGCCAACAGGAACAATGTGTCGCGCGTCTCGCGCGGCAGGTGGCGCCAGCCAGGCCAGCGGGGCAGCGAGAGCTCGAGCCAGGCCATGTGTGCTCGTTGCATGCCTATTGCCAGAGAGCCAGCGCCTCGAGCGCGGCGCGGCGTTGGCCGTCGCCTTGCGCGGGAGGCAACTCGACGCCGGGAATGCGCAGCCCGAAGGCGAGGCCGGTGTGCTCCGCGGCCAGGGTCCACGCCGCCAGTCGCGACAGTCGCGCCTCGACACCCGACAACCCCGCACCGTCGAAGTCGAGCCACAGCTCCCGGTTGGCGCTTTCGTTGGTGTCGCGGCTCACCAGTTCGCCGGTGTGTGCGGCCTTCTTCCATACCACCCGACGCAT
>DATKJN010000259.1:0-4155 GCA_035543655.1 Burkholderiaceae bacterium
GATCGCCGCCGTGCCGCGCAGCGCGCGCATCAACGCGCTGAGCGTCAGCGAACGGTAGGCGGCGGCGAACACCAGCGTCGCGAACGCGCCGACCGCGGCGCATTCGGTCGGCGTGGCCCAGCCGGCGACCAGCGCACCCACCACCACGCCGAAGATCGACAGGCACGGCAGCACGTACAACGCGAACAGGCGCCAGCGCGCCCAGCCGGTGTGCAGCACGGTGTGGGTCTCGGCTGGCGCCAGGCTCGGCGTGAAGCGCACGCGCACGACGATCCACACCACGAAGGCCACCGACAGGATCAGCCCCGGCACCACGCCGCCGATCAGCAGCTTGGAGATCGAGATGCCCGACAACGAGCCGAGCAGCACGGTGAGCGCCGACGGCGGGATCAGCATGTCGACGGCGCCGATCGCCATGATCGGGCCGGTCGCGAGCTTGGGGTGGTAGCCGCGCTGCAGCATCACCGGCAGCATCAGCGAGCCCAGCATCGCGGTGGTGGCGATCGTCGAGCCCGAGATCGCCGAGAACACGGTGCCCGACACCACCGCCACCACGGCCAGCCGGCCGGGGATGCGGGTGATCAACCGCTCGACGCCATCGATCACCTTGAGCGCCAGGCCGGTGTGGAACAGGATCTCGCCCATCAGCACGAACAGCGGGATCGGCGTCAGCGAGAACGACGTCAGCGAGATCACGCTGGAGCGGGCGAGCTGGCTCAGGCCCACCTCGCCGCCCATGTAGAGGAACGCCCCGACGATGTTGATCGCGATGAAGGTCAGCGCCACCGGCATGCCGATGAACAGCAGCAGCGTCGAGCCGCCGAGCATCAGCCATGCGGCGAGCTGCCAGCTCATCGGCAGCGCTTCCGCAGCGGCCGTTCAGCGCTCATGACGCACTCACCGCATCGGCGCGCGGCCCGCGTTCGCTGCGCGCCAGACGCTGCATGCGAAACACCATCTCGATCGCCAACAGCACGAACACCACCGGCAGCGGCGACAACCACCACCATTCGGGCGTGACCAGCGTCTTGATGTTGAGCGCGCCGGCCTTGTAGCTGGCCCACGTCGCCTGGCTCGCGAACCAGGCCATCACCGTGCAGGTCACGAGACCGATCGCGTCACCGAGCCACTCGAGCGACCATGCCACGCGGGCGGGCAGCGAACGCAGCAGGATGTCCACGCGGATGTGCTGGCCCTGGCGCAGCAGCCAGGGCGCCACGCACAGCGTGATCACGTAGAGCAGGAACTCCGAGACTTCGTTGCTCCACGACAGTCCGCGAGGCAGGCCGGGCACGGCCACGTTGCGCAGCAGCACGTCGCCGACGATCACCGCCATCATCGCGAACAGCAGCGCGCAGCCGAGCAGTGCCAGCGCGGCCAGCGCGCGCCCGAAGGCGCCGGACAATCGGTCGAACGCCACGCGTGGCTTTGGGGGCCGCGCGACCCTATTTGGTGAACAGCGGCTTGAAGCGCGCAGCGACGTCGGGGCTTTGCTTCGCGGCGGCCTCCCACGCCACCTGGTAGGCCTTGTCGCGGAACGCCTTGCTGGTGGCGGCGTCGAACTTGATGGCCTGGATGCCCGCCTTCTCCTGCCGTGCGGTTTCGTCGGCAGTGAACTTGGCCCAGAACGTGTTGTCGGCCTCCAGCGCGAGCACCTGCTTGTCGAGGTAAGCGCGCTGCGCGTCGCTGAGCTTTTTGTACGCCGCCAGGTTCATCACCAGCGACACCTCGGCATCGTAGAAGCCCGGGTCGATGCGGAACTTGGTCTTCTCGTGCCAGTTCAGGTCGAAGATGCCGCCGATCGGCCAGCCGTAACCGTCGACCACGTTGCGCTCCAGCGCGCTGTACACCTCACCCGGTGGCGTGGTGATCACGGTGGCGCCCAACGCTTGGAAGAACTCGCGATACACCGGCGTGATGCGGATCTTCTGCCCGGTGAGATCGGGCTTGTCGACCTTCTTGTTGGTGTAGATGTGGAACGGCTGGTTTTCCACCACGCGCCCCAGGTACTGCATGTTGGCCTTGTCGTTCCAGACCTTGTTGATCGCGTCGAACGCGCCGTTCTTGCGCTGTTCGGCGATCGGAATCTCGGTCAGCTTGAGGAAATCGGACTCCGGCATCACGTTGGTGTAGAACGCGCCGGTGGTCAGCGCGACGTCGACGACGCCGGTCTTCACCGCGTTGCCGGCCTCGAACGGCGGGATCGCCTTCGGGCCGCCGATGAAGTTGATTTGCAACGTGCCCTTGCCCTCGTTGTTGAACTTCTGGATCCACGGCAACAGCCGGCCCACGTAGGTGCCGTTTTCCGCGAACGCGCTGACCAGCCGCAACGTGACCTCTTGGGCGTGGGTGGCGCCGAGCGCCAGCACCAGCGCGAGGCCCGCGGTGGTGCGCAACAGTTTCAACGTCATGGCAGGTTTGCTCCTGAAGTGCTTGCAAGGGTGGCAGCCGACAGACTGCATCGCGGCGTTGGGTTGCGCTAACCGTGTTTCTCCCAGTGTGAAGACAGCTTCCACGCGCGCGTGCCCCTGCTTGCCGCTTGAAGGCATCCGCCTTGCCCCCATCTGACGCCGCGAGGCGGGTAGCATCGCGCCGGCGTCGAACTCGAGGAGGTTTCACCATGGGTGTGCGTGTGCGTGTGATGGCCTGGATCGCTGCCGCCGCGGCCGTGCTGGGCTTGTCGGGCTGCGGATACAACGACTTCCAGCGGCTGGACGAGCAGGTGAAGGCGGCCTGGTCGGAGGTGCTCAACCAATACCAGCGGCGGGCCGACCTGATCCCCAACATCGTCAACACGGTCAAGGGCGAGGCCAACTTCGAGCAGGAGACGCTGACGAAAGTGGTCGAGGCGCGCGCCAAGGCCACCAGCATCCAGGTGACGCCCGAGACGCTGAACAATCCCGAGGCGTTCAACCGCTTCCAGCAGGCGCAGGGCGAGCTGTCGTCGGCGCTGTCGCGACTGATCGCGGTGAGCGAGAACTATCCGAACCTCAAGGCCAACCAGGGCTTCCAGGACCTTCGCGTGCAGCTCGAGGGCACCGAGAACCGCATCACCGTGGCGCGCAACCGCTACATCAAGGCGGTGGCCGACTACAACGTGCTGGCGCGCCAGTTCCCGAGCAACCTGACCGCGATGCTGTTCGGCTATTCGGTCAAGCCGTCGTTCACGGTCGAGAACGAGGCGCAGATCTCGCGCCCGCCGACGGTGGACTTCAACAAGCCGGCGCCCGCGGCGTCGAAGTGACGGCACGGCCGCTGGCGCGCGGCTGATGGTTGCCATGGGTCCGATCGTCGAGCGAGCTCCCGCTGTGTGGCGTGGGCTCGCGCGTGTCGGGGCCGCACTGGCATTCGCGGCGATGGCGCTGCTCGGCCACGCGGTGCGCGCACAGCAGCTGTTGCCGGTGCCGCCACTCGAGGGCCGAGTGATCGACCGCACCCAGACGCTCGACGGCCCGCAGCGCCAGGCGATGGAGCAACACCTGGCCAACGTCGAGCGCGAGCTCGGCACGCAGATCGTCGTGCTGCTGGTCGACAGCACGCTGCCGGAGGACATCGCGGCCTATGCGCAGCGGGTCGGCGACCAATGGAAGATCGGCCGCCGCGACGTCGGCGATGGCCTGCTGATCGTGGTGGCCAAGAACGACCGACGCATCCGCATCGAGGTGGCCAAGGCGCTCGAAGGAGCCGTGCCCGACCTGGCCGCGCGGCAGATCATCAGCGAGACGATCAGTCCGGCCTTCAAGCGCAATGACTACGCGGGGGGCCTCAATGCGGCGATCGATCGGCTGGCCACGCGGATCAAGCCCGAAGGCTTGCCCGCACCCGATGCGCAGCGCGACGCGTCGGGTCGCCCGACAGGCTTCGACTGGCAAGAGCTCGCGATGTTCTTCTTCATCGCGGTGCCCATCGCCGGCGCGGTGCTCACTGGCATGCTGGGCCGCAAGCTCGGTGCGCTCGCCACCGGCGGCGGCGCCGGCGCAATCGCCTGGTGGCTCAGCGCCAGCCTGGCTGTCGCCGGGCTGGCTGGTATGGCGGCGCTGATCATGGTCGGCGTGTTCGGCTTCGGCAGCGGGGGACGCGGACGCGGCGGCGGTCCGCCGATCATCTGGGGCGGAGGCGGCGGTGGCTGGGGCGGCGGCGGGGGTGGCGGCGGCT
>DATKJN010000260.1:0-2438 GCA_035543655.1 Burkholderiaceae bacterium
CGAGGGCGCGCGCTTCGAAGGCGTCGAGGTGTTCGACACCCTGGCGGTCGAGGGTGACCTCGACGATGGCGGTCAATCCGGTGCCGAAGGCCTGCGACGACACGATCGCCACCTGGCGCTCGATCACGCCGGCTTCGACCAGCCGGCGCACCCGCCGCAGCGCCGTCGCCGGCGAGATGTGGGCGGCTTCGGCCAGCGCCTGGTTGGACCGTGAGGCGTCGTCCTGCAGCAACCCGAGCAGCCGCTCATCCACCGCATCCAAGGGGAGTGGCATGTCCATAAAGTTCATCAGCAGTCGAGAAATGAACGAAAACGATCGACAAATCCTCAATGAATAGAATTATTGCGATAAGTTGATAAAAAAGAAAGCCTATGCCGACACACCTTGCCTAGGATCGCGCCACTCCCAACTGCTCCAGGTCAGCCACCATGTGCGGAATCGTCGGTGCCGTCAGCCCCAAGAACATCGTCCCGATCCTGGTTGAGGGCCTGAAACGGCTCGAGTACCGCGGCTACGACTCCTGTGGCGTCGCGGTGCACGCTGGCGGCTCGCTGCGCCGCACCCGCAGCACGTCGCGCGTGGCCGAACTGGACGCGCAGGTCGCCAACGAGAAAGTCTCCGGCGGCACCGGCATCGCCCACACCCGCTGGGCCACGCACGGGGCGCCGGCGGTGCACAACGCGCACCCGCACTTCTCGGGCGATCGCATCGCGCTGGTGCACAACGGCATCATCGAAAACCACGACGAGCTGCGTGCCGAACTGCAGGCCAAGGGCTTCAAGTTCGAGAGCCAGACCGACACCGAGGTCATCGCGCACCTGGTCAACCACCTGTACGACGGCGACCTGTTCGACGCCGTGCAGCGCGCCGCGCTGCGCCTGAAGGGCGCGTTCGCCATCGCGGTGTTCTGCCGCGACGAACCGCACCGTGTGGTCGGCGCGCGCCAAGGCTCGCCGCTGATCCTCGGTGTCGGCAAGGGCGAGACTTTCCTGGCCTCCGATGCGATGGCGCTCGCCGGCGTGACCGACCAGATCGTCTACCTCGAAGAGGGTGACGTGGTCGACCTGCAGATGGGCAAGCACTGGATCGTGTCGCGCAGCGACGGCAGCTACAAGCGCGTGCAGCGCGAGGTGCGCACGGTGCATGCGCATTCCGGCGCGGCCGAGCTGGGCCCGTACCGGCACTACATGCAGAAGGAGATCTTCGAGCAGCCGCGCGCCATCGCCGACACGCTCGACGGCGTGGGCGGGCTCGACCCGTCGCTGTTCGGCGATGCCGCGGCCAAGGTGTTCGACGGCGTCGATCGGGTGCTGATCCTGGCCTGCGGCACCAGCTACTACGCCGGCAGCACCGCGCGCTACTGGCTGGAGGCGATCGCCGGCCTGCCGACCAACGTGGAGATCGCCAGCGAATACCGCTACCGCGAGAGCGTGCCGGATCCGCGCACGCTGGTGGTCACCATCAGCCAGAGCGGCGAGACCGCCGACACGATCGCGGCGCTGAAGCACGCGCGCGGCCTCGGCATGGAGCGCACGCTGACGATCTGCAACGTGGCCACCAGTGCCATGGTGCGCGAGTGCAAGCTGCACTTCATCACGCGCGCCGGCGTCGAGATCGGCGTGGCATCGACCAAGGCGTTCACGACGCAACTGGTGGCGCTGTTCCTGCTGACGCTGGTGCTGGCAAAGTATCGCGGCAAGCTGCCGGCCAAGGGCGAGGAAGCAGCGATGCGCAACCTGCGCCACCTGCCCGCCGCGGTGCAGTCGGTGCTGGCGCTGGAGCCGCAGATCATCAGCTGGGCCGAGCAATTCGTGCCGCGCCAGCATGCGCTGTTTCTCGGTCGCGGCCGGCACTATCCGGTGGCACTCGAGGGCGCACTCAAGCTCAAGGAGATCAGCTACATCCACGCCGAGGCGTACCCGGCCGGCGAGTTGAAGCACGGCCCCCTCGCGCTGGTCGACTCCGAGATGCCCGTGGTCACGGTGGCGCCGGCCGACGACCTGCTGGAGAAGCTCAAGAGCAACATGCAGGAGGTGCGCGCACGCGGCGGCCAGCTCTATGTGTTCGCCGACGCCGACACGCACATCGAGTCGAGCACCGGCATCCACGTGATCCGCCTGCCCGAGCACTACGGCGCGCTGTCGCCGATCCTCCACGTGGTCCCGCTGCAGCTGCTCGCCTATCACACGGCCTGCGCGCGCGGCACCGATGTGGACAAGCCGCGCAACCTGGCCAAGTCGGTCACGGTCGAGTAAGCGCTGCGCCTCGATCTCAACGGTGGCGCCGACGAAGCGCACCGAGCGTGTCTCGCCGGTCAGTGCATGAAGCGCTGGTCGCTGGTGAACATCGCCAGGTCGACAAAGGTCGAACCGCGATGCTCGCCGGGCGCGTAATGCAACGAATAGCCCGAAACGCTGATCCGGGCCTCGTGCAGCGC
>DATKJN010000261.1:0-3845 GCA_035543655.1 Burkholderiaceae bacterium
GACCGTGTTCCGCCTGCCTCAGGCCCCCAGGGACAGCGGCAAGGGCTTCACGGTGGCGCAGAAGATGGTGGGCCGCGCCTGCGGACTGCCCGAAGGCCAGGGCGTGCGGCCCGGCACCTACTGCGAACCCAGAATGACCACGGTGGGCTCGCAGGACACCACTGGCCCGATGACACGCGACGAGCTCAAAGACCTGGCGTGCCTGGGCTTCTCGTCCGACCTGGTGATGCAGACCTTCTGCCACACCGCGCCGTACCCGAAGCCGGTGGACATCAAAACCCACCGCGAACTGCCGGCCTTCATGAGCAACCGCGGCGGCGTGTCGCTGCGCGTGGGCGATGGCGTGATCCACTCGTGGCTGAACCGCCTGCTGCTGCCCGACACCTGCGGCACCGGCGCCGACTCGCACACCCGGTTCCCGATCGGCATTTCGTTCCCGGCGGGCTCGGGCCTGGTGGCGTTCGCCGCGGCCACCGGCGTGATGCCGCTCGACATGCCCGAGAGCGTGCTGGTGCGCTTCAAAGGCAAGATGCAACCCGGCATCACGCTGCGCGACCTGGTGCATGCGATTCCCTACTACGCGATCCAGCAGGGTCTTCTCACCGTCGCCAAGCAGGGCAAGAAGAACGTGTTCTCCGGCCGCATCCTCGAGATCGAAGGCTTGCCCGATCTCAAGGTCGAGCAGGCGTTCGAGCTGAGCGACGCCAGCGCCGAACGTTCGGCCGCGGGTTGCACCGTCAAGCTGAACAAAGCGCCGGTCATCGAGTACCTGCAGAGCAACGTGGTGCTGATGAAGAACATGATCGCGCAGGGCTACCAGGACTCGCGCACGCTGGAGCGACGCATCCAGTCGGTTCAAGCCTGGCTGGCCAATCCGCAATTGCTCGAGGCGGACAAGGACGCCGAGTACGCCGCGGTGATCGAGATCGATCTCGATGCGCTGAAGGAGCCGGTCCTGTGCTGCCCCAACGATCCCGACGACGCCAAGCTCCTGAGCGACGTGGCGGGGGCCAAGATCGACGAGGTGTTCATCGGCTCGTGCATGACCAACATCGGCCACTTCCGGGCGGCCAGCAAGCTGCTCGAAGGCAAGCGCGACATTCCGGTCAAGCTGTGGGTCGCACCACCCACCAAGATGGACCAGGCCGAGCTGACCAAGGAAGGCCACTATGGCGTGTTCGGCGCCGCCGGTGCGCGCACCGAGATGCCCGGCTGCAGCCTGTGCATGGGCAACCAGGCGCAGGTGCGCGAAGGCGCGACGGTGGTGTCCACCAGCACACGCAACTTCCCGAACCGCCTGGGCAAGAACACCAACGTGTACCTCGCCTCGGCCGAACTGGCCGCGATCGCCTCCAAGCTTGGCCGCCTACCGAGCGTGGCCGAGTACCACGCCGACATGGGCGTCATCAACAAGGACGCGTCCACCGTCTACCGCTACATGAACTTCGATCAGATCGAGGAGTACGTCGACGCGGCCAAGGCGGTGGCGGTCTGAGCGCTGCGCTGACACCCGCGCGACATGCTTGAAGGCCCGCCGGCGCTGCCGGTGGGCCTTTTTCTTGGCGCCTCGGCAGGACGGACCGCGCTCGCCGTAGCATCGCCTGCGTTGCGGATGCGAAGGGGTCGTGGATGAACGGTGCGGAATCCTTGGTCGCCACCCTCGCCGCCAATGGCGTCGAAGTGTGTTTCACCAATCCCGGCACGTCGGAGATGCACTTCGTCGCCGCACTCGATCGCATCGACGGGCCGCGCTGCGTGCTCGGCTTGTTCGAAGGCGTGGTCACCGGCGCTGCAGACGGCTACTACCGCATGGCCGACAAACCCGCTGCGACCTTGCTGCACCTCGGGCCCGGACTCGGCAACGGCCTGGCCAATCTGCACAACGCAAAGAAGGCGTGCTCGGGCATCGTCAACATCGTCGGCGACCATGCCACCGAACACGTGCGCTTCGAGTCGCCGCTGAAGAGCGATCTCGAGGGCATCGCCATGCCGGTGTCGCACTGGGTGCGCACGTGCAAGAGCTCACTCGAGGTCGCGGCCGACGGTGCGCAGGCGATCGCCGCCACCCGCGACGGCGCACTCGGCCGCATCGCCACGCTGGCCTTGCCGGCCGACACGGCGTGGGGGCCGGGCGGCGAGATCGCACGCAGTGCCGAGCGCGCACCGCTGCGTGCGCCCGATGCCGAGGCGGTGCGCGCATGCGCGAAGACGCTCACGTCGCTGCGCGAGCGCGCGGTGCTGCTGGTGGGCGCCGCCGGCGTGAGTGAACGCGCCGCGCCGCTCGCCGCCGCCATCGCACGCAAGACCGGCTGCCGCGTGCTGGCCGAGTTCTACAGCCCGCGCACGCCCGGCGGCCGCGGCCGCACGCGCATCGAGCGCCTGCCGTATGCGATCGATGCCGCGGTCGACAAGCTCAAGGGCGCCGACTGCCTCGTGCTGGCCGGCGCCACCGACCCGATCGGGTTCTTCGCCTATCCGGGCAAGCCGAACCAACTCAAACCCGCGGGCTGCGCCCTGTTGGCGCTCGCCGATGCGCGCGACGATGTACTGGCCGCGCTGCAAGCCCTCAGCGACGAGCTGGATGCGAAGGTCGCGGCGCCGACCGCAGCCACAGCGGTCGAGCTCGATGCGCTGCGCCGCGCACCCACGCTCGATGCCGACTTGATCGGTCACGCGCTGGTCGCATTGCTGCCCGACCAAGCCATCGTGGTCGACGAAGCCGTCACCTCGGGGCGCGCGTTCGGCAACCGGTTTGCCGCCGCCGCGCCGCACGACTGGCTCACCGTGATGGGCGGAGCGATCGGCTTCGGCCTGCCGGCTGCGCTCGGCGCCGCCATCGGCGCACCGGGCCGGCCGGTGCTCGCGCTGGAGGGGGATGGCAGTGCGATGTACACGGTGCAGGCGCTGTGGAGCATCGCGCGTGAATCGCTGCCGGTCGTCGTCATCGTGTTTGCGAACCGCGCCTACCGCATCCTGCAGGGGGAGCTCAAAGGCGTCGGCGCGACGATCAGCGGCCCGAAAGCGACGCACATGCTCACGCTCGACAAGCCCGCGCTTGACTGGGTGGCCCTTGCCAAGGGCCACGGCGTGCCAGCGACCAGCGTGCAAACACCCGAGGCATTCGTGCGCGAGGCGCAGCGCGCGTTCGCGAGCAATGGGCCTTACTTGATCGAAGCGCTGGTCTGAGGCAGCGCGGGGCCACCCCCTGCTGACGGCGTGACCGCGCTCAGCTCGCGCCACGCCTGCGCGGCGAGCGCCAGCAGCAACAGGCCCGCGATGACCGGCACGGCCAGGATCACAAAGCCGGCGCCATCGGCAAGCGGCGCGCCCAGCTGCCCGGCCCAGCGCCGTGCGTACATCAGCAGCAGCAGCAGCGCCATCCACGCACCGGCGCGCAGCAGCGCGCGCGGCGCCTGCTTGAGCACCGCCGAGCCGGCCAGCAGGAACAGCGCCGATGCGACGAACACCACCGTGAACACGGTCTCGAAGATCGGCGCCGCTGCACCGAGCGCACCCGGACCGAGGCGATACGGCACCCAGGCCAGGCAGGCCAACCCGAGCACCACGGCGCTCAGCCGTGCGCGCCATGGCGCGCCGCCATCGGGCTCGTTGCCACGCACGGTGCGAATCCACGGCAGCAGCAGCAAGCACGCAACACCGAAGATCGCATCGATCAGCATCGTCTTCGGATAGCCGATCGCCTCGATCGCGATGCCCTGCCAGGTGGCCGAATAGGCGATGTTCAAGTTCAGCAGCGCCATGTAGGCGGTGAACTGCGTGGCCGCGACGCGTGGATTGGTCACGTCCATGAAGATCGCCGAGCGCGTGCCGTACATCAGCCCGAG
>DATKJN010000262.1:0-2251 GCA_035543655.1 Burkholderiaceae bacterium
GTGAGCACGAGGCCGAGGCCGGTGCCGCCGTAGTTCTTGGCCATGCCGGTGTGCACCTGCTGGAACTGGCGGAACAGCTTGGGCAGATCGTCGGCCGCGATGCCGATGCCGGTGTCTTCCACCTCGATGCGCATCTGCTCGGGGCCTTCGGGCAGCGCGCGCACCGACACGCGGCCGCCGCTGTCGGTGAACTTGATCGCGTTGGACAGCAGGTTGTAGAGCATCTGCTTCAGGCGTGCGGGGTCGAGCGCCACCTCGCCGAGCGCGGCATCCACCTGCGTGCCCACCTGCACGCCCTTGCGCACCGCCTCGGGCTGCAACACCGCCACCACTTCTTGCACCACCGTAGCCAACCGCAGCGGCTCGGGCGCGAGGTCGAACTTGCCCGACTCGACCTTGGACAGATCCAGCACGTCGTTGATCAGGCGCAGCAAGTGGCGTCCGCTGGCCGCGATGTGGTTCAGGTACTCGTTGCGCTTGGTCTCGGGCAACGTGGCGTTGCCGCGCAGGATCTCGGCAAAGCCGATCACCGCATTGAGCGGCGTGCGCAGTTCGTGCGACATGTTGGCGAGGAACTCGCTCTTCAGCCGGTTGGCCTCCTGGATCTGCCGGTTCTCGGCCTGCAGCCGCACGCTGTGCAGGCGCAGCTCCTCGGCCTGCTTGCGCGCGGTGATGTCCATCACCACGCCCACGATGAAGCCCGGCGCATCGCCCAGGAACACGCAGCGCGAGCTCAGGTGGTGCACGCTGCCATCGGGCCACACCACGCGAAACTCCTCTTGCCAGGGCAAGCGCTGCTGCACCGCCAGGTCGATGCTGCGCTGCATGCGCGCGCGGTCGTCCGGATGCATGGCCGCAATGAACCGCTCGGTGTTCCAGCCGACGATCGGCTCGGTGTAGCCGTAGCAGCGGTCGTGCTGCATCGAGTGGCGGGTGACGCCGGTGGACAGGTCGATGTCCCAGTCGCCGATCTGCGCCTCCTCGAGTGCGATCTTCAGGCGCGACTGGCTGTCGCGCATCGAGGCCTCGGCATCCTGGCGCGCCTGTTCGCGCTGGCGCAGCAACTGTTGCGCCTGCTGCAGTGCGCGGCCGAGTTCGTGGGCCTCGTGCAAAGGCGACTCGACCACCTCAACCGTCTCACCGCGTCCCACGCGAAGCGCCGGCTCCACCAGCGCCTGGATCGGCGCGGCGATGCGGTGGCCGATCGCGCGCGCCAGCAACAAGCCGATGGCCAGCAGCACCAGGGCAGAGGCGGCCGTGATCCACAGCGAGCGCTCCAGCTGGGCATGCAGTTCGGACTGCGGCACACCGATGGCGGCCACCCAGCCGTACTTGCCGTTGCGGCTGAAGCTGGTGACGACCGGCGTGCCCTCGACCGTGCGGCCCTCGAACGAGCCTTCGGGCACGTTGCGCCGGATGCTGTCTTGCAGGTTGGTGCCGCCGGGCTTGCCGACGAAGCTCTGCGCCTCGCGCGAGCGCGCCACGATGACCCCCTTGCTGTCGAGGATGGCCCCGGTCCACGCCTCGGGCAGCGTGCGGCGCGACAGCACCTCGGCAAAGCGGCCGAGGGTGAACACCATCTCCAGCCGCCCCACGGCCTGGCCGCCGCGAATCACCGGTACCGCCACCGCGATTTGCTGCTTCTTGGACACCTGGCCCATGAAGGTGTCGGACACGGCCGGCTTCAGGTCACGCAGTACTTGTGGAAAGCGGTCGTGCTGCATCTTGGGCAGCGGCGTGCCCCATTCGTGCGCCGCGCTCGACAGGCCGTTGAGCTCGGTGTCGAACAGCACGATGTTGTCGGCTGCGACGTGCTTGAGCACGTCGCGCGAGCGCGCATGGAAACGCTGGAAGTTGCGGTCGTCGATGCTGACCGCCGTGGCCAGCGTCTGCAGCACCTGGATGGTCGAATCGAGTTCGTGGTCCACCGCCTGCACCAGGGCGCGCGTGTCGAGCACGTTGGCCTGCACCAGCGTGTCGCGAGCGCGCCGGTACGAGTCGAACACCAGCACCACGGCCAGCAGCGCCACCGGCACCGCGCACGCGATCACCAGCCACTGGATGCGGGTGCGGATCGTCGACGTGGCGCCGGCGCCGAAGGGCCACAGCGCCGTCAAGAGACCGTTGTTCACCATCAAGGCGTCGATTACACCATCGGCGCCACCGCGCCAGCGCGCAATAAAGGCTAACTGGCCCGTTCGATGGCCAGCGCGATGCCTTGGCCGACGCCGATGCACATGGTGGCCAGCCC
>DATKJN010000263.1:0-6896 GCA_035543655.1 Burkholderiaceae bacterium
AGTCGGCAGCCAACGGCCACACGAAGCGGCCGCTGTCCTCGGGCACGAGGCCGTGCACGACTGCGACATACCGTTTGGCGACCTGGCGCTCTGCGAAAGCGCGGCTCAAGCGGCGTTGCATCGCCGCGCCACGCGCGAACAGCATCAAGCCGGAGGTCGGCTCGTCCAGCCGATGGACCACCAGCGCGTCGGGCCAGCGCGTGCGCACGCGCGCCCAAGTGCAATGCTGCTTGTCGGCACCGCGCCCGGGCACCGACAACTCGCCCGCGGGCTTGTCGACGGCGATCAACGCGTCGTCGCACCACAGCACGGCCAGGGCTGGCGCGTCGGCTGCGAATGTTGCATCGGTCATCGAAGCGACCATACCTGAGGCTTGACGCCGCATCGTGGCCCGATGCACACTCGCGGCCCGCTGGGTCCTCCAGCACATCCTCAACCAACCGGGAGACGAACATGACACAAGCAGCGATTGCCGTTCGTGGTCGGCCCCTGGTGGTGCGTCGTGCGGTCTGAGGTTCTCGCCTGACGACTGAGCACCGCTCGCGGCTCTAGCCCGAGCCAGCCGCGCACCCGCGCGGGCCGATCCCCAAAAAACCGTTGATCCGCCGCAGCGCGAGCGCTGCTGCGCCGTTCGATGTCGTGCGTTGTCGCCGCATCGATGGTGCGGTGCGTCGGCCTGCGCGGCCCGAACACCATGAACACCTTTGAACCTCCATGACCACTGACTCCACAACGGACGCGCTGATCGGCATCGGGCTGACGGCGGCCATGTTTCAACAATTGATCTCACGAGCGGCCTACGCCGGCGAAACACCGATGCGCGTGATCGAGATCCGGCGCGATGCCGTGTGCGTGCACGATGGCGTGAACGAGCGCCTGGCCATCGTGCCGCCGGCGATCGCGCACAGCCTGGTCGACGATGCGCTCGCGGTCGGCGACTGGGTGCTGGTGGACGTGCCAGCGCCGGGCCGCTGGCGCGTGGTCGAACGCGTGCCGCCGCTGACGCAGATCGCACGCCGCACCAACGACGGCCGTGGCGCGGCCAAGCGCCAGGTGCTGGTGGCCAACGTCGACAGCGCGCTGCTGGTGATGGGCCTGGACCGTGACTTCAACGCGCGCCGGCTCGAGCGCTACCTGGCGTTGGCGCACCTCTCGGGCGTGCCGGCGGTACTGGTGCTGACCAAGGCCGACACGCTGGCGCCTGCCCTTCTGGAGCGCCGCCTCGACGAGGCGCGTGAGTCGCTGCCGGCCGGCACGCCGTTGTTCGCGCTCGACGCGCGCGACGCAAGGGCTGCCGCCAGTCTGGCGCCATGGCTCGGTCGCGGCCAGACGGTGGTGTTGCTCGGCTCCAGCGGTGCCGGCAAGAGCACGCTGACCAACGCGCTGTGCGGCGACGACCTGCAGGACACCGGCGCGGTGCGCCTCGACGACAGCCGCGGCCGCCACACCACGACCACGCGCACGCTGCGCTTCGCCAGTGCCGGCGGCTGCGTGATCGACACGCCCGGCTTGCGCGCGCTGCGCCTGGACATCGACGATGCATCGGAGCTGGCCGGCGTGTTCGATGACGTGAGCACGCTGGCGCTGCATTGCCGCTTTCGCGATTGCCGTCACGAAAGCGAGCCGGGCTGCGCCGTGCGCGAGGGCCTGAGCCCCGACCGCGTGCGCAACTTCCACAAGCTGCAGCGCGAGGCCCGACGCGATTCGCTCAACGCGCTGGAGCGTCGCGAGCAACGCCGCGACTGGAAGATGCGCGGCCGCGAAGGGGCGATTCGCGCGCGGGCGAAGCGCGGGTGAGGGTCAGTAGTTCAGCCCCATCGCGTCGCGCACGTCCTTCATCGTCGACTTGGCGACCGTGCGCGCGCGCTCGGTCCCCATCTCGACGATCCAGTGCACCTTCTTCGGGTCCGCCAGCAACGACGCCGCGCGTTCGCGCCACGGCTGCTGCTCTTTGATGATGGAATCGATCACCGGCTGCTTGCAGTCGAGGCAGCCGATGCCGGCCGTGGTGCAGCCCTTGACCACCCAATCCTTCGTGGCCTCGTCGCTGTACACCTTGTGGAAGTCCCACACCGGGCACTTCTCGGGGTTGCCCGGGTCGGTGCGCCGCACGCGCGCCGGGTCGGTGATCATGCCTCGCACCTTGCGCGTGACCTCTTCGGGCGGGTCGCGCATGAGGATCGCGTTGCCATAACTCTTGCTCATCTTCGCGCCGTCGAGGCCCGGCAGCCGCAGCACCTCGGTGTGCAGCGCTGCGGGCTCGGTCAGGATGGTCTTGCCGGCGCCGCGCAAGTGGCCGGTCAGCAACTCGGTGTCGTCGCCGGTCCAGCCTGCGGTGGCGGCAGCGCGCTTGATCACCGCTTCGCCTTTGCCCAGCGCTTCGTCGGACCCGGTCTCGCCGTAGGCCTTGCGCTGCTTCTCGAAATATCGCTGGTCGTCCTTGCTCAGTCTGGCGAGCGTGGTGCCGACCTTGGCTTCGAAGTTGCCCAGGCGACCGTACAAGTGGTTGAAGCGTCGCGCCACCTCGCGCGTGAGCTCCACGTGCGAGGCCTGGTCTTCGCCGACCGGCACATACGCCGCCTTGTAGATCAGGATGTCGGCCGCCTGCAGCAAGGGGTAGCCGAGAAAGCCGTAGGTCGCGAGGTCGCGGTCCTTCAGCTTTTCGATCTGGTCCTTGTAGGTTGGCACGCGTTCGAGCCAGCCGAGCGGCGTGCCCATGGCGAGCAGGGTGAACAGTTCGGCGTGTTCGGGCAGTCGGCTCTGGATGAAGATGGTGCTCTTCTCCGGGTCGAGGCCGGCGGCCAGCCAATCGGCCACCATGTCGTACACCGACTTCTCGATCACCTCGCGCTCGTCGTAATGCGTGGTGAGCGCGTGCCAGTCGGCGACGAAGTAGAAACAGTCGTACTGGTCCTGCAGCCGCACCCAATTCTTCAGCGCACCGTGGTAATGGCCCAGGTGCATCGACCCCGTGGGTCGCATGCCGGAGAGAACGCGCGGTCGCATGGTGCTTGGCTGTGGTGGAGCGGGGCGGTCATTCTCGCAGACGCTTCCCTCGTACACTTTTGCGCGTGATGAAGCGCATCGTCATCCTCATCTCGGGTCGCGGCTCCAACATGGAGGCCATCGTGCGCCAGTGCGAGCTCGAGCGGTGGCCGGCGCAGGTGGTGGCGGTGATCGCCAACCGCCCACAAGCCGGCGGCCTGCGCTTCGCACATGCGCACGGCATCGCCACCGTCGTGGTCGACCATCAAGCGTTCGCGAGCCGCGATGCGTTCGATGCCGCGTTGGCCGAAACCATCGATGCTCAGCGCGCCGACCTGGTGCTGCTGGCGGGCTTCATGCGCATCCTCGGTGCGGGCTTCGTGCGCCGCTACGAAGGCCGCATGCTCAACATCCATCCATCGTTGCTGCCGGCATTTCCTGGGCTGCACACGCACCGTCGGGCGTTGGAGGCCGGCTGCAAGGTCAGCGGGGCCACGGTGCATTTCGTGACGCCCGATCTCGACCACGGGCCGATCGTGCTGCAATCGATCGTTCCGGTGCTGCCGGGCGACACCGAGGCCGCATTGGCGACACGCGTGCTCGCCACCGAGCACCGCATCTATCCGCTGGCCGTGTCGTGGTTCGTGCGCGGCCAGTTGCGCTTCGACGGGGCGCTGGTGTGCCAGGTCGACGGCGCGGCGCAGCAGCTGTTGCCCTAGGCACCGATGCACCCAAAGGAGCTGCTGCAACAGGCGGCCGAGCTGCTTCGCGCGGTGCTGCGCTTCGAGCAGCCGGCCGATGCGGTGGCGTCGGCGCACTTCCGGCGTGAGCGCGCGCTCGGCGCTCGCGACCGCCATGCGCTGGCCGAGACGGTGTATGCGGTGCTGCGGCGCCGGTTGTGGTTGCAGCACTTGGTGCAAGACGGGCGCGGGCCGCTGGAGCGGCGACTTGTGCTGGCTGCTTGGCAGGGCGACGCGCGCACCTTGCAGGTCGCGCTCGAACCGCACGAGGTCCAATGGCTCGCCGGCTTGGCGGGCGCACCGCCCGCGGACGCGCCCGACAAGCTGCGCCACAACCTGCCCGATTGGCTGGCGGATGCGTTGCAGCGTCAGCTCGATGCCGCCGAGTTCCAGCGGCTCGCTCAGGCGCTGCTCGAGCCCGCACCATTGGACTTGCGCGTGAACACCTGGAAGGCCAAACGCGAGGATGTGCTGCGCGAGCTCGCTGCGCTCGGCTTTCAGGTCGCGGCCACGCGCTACAGCCCATGGGGTTTGCGCGTGTCTGGACGGCCTGCGTTGCTGGACACACCGGCATTTCGATCCGGCCATTTCGAGGTGCAGGATGAAGGCAGCCAGTTGCTTGCGGCGCTGCTCGACGCCAAGCGCGGCGAGATGGTGGTGGACTTCTGCGCCGGCGCCGGTGGCAAGACGCTGGCGTTGGGCGCGTTGATGCGCAACACCGGGCGCCTGTATGCGTTCGACACCTCGGGCCATCGACTCGACGCGATCAAGCCGCGCATCGCGCGCAGCGGACTGTCGAACGTGCACACCGTGCAGATCGCGCACGAGCGCGACGATCGCGTCAGGCGCCTGGCCGGCAAGATCGACCGGGTGCTGGTCGACGCCCCGTGTTCAGGGCTGGGCACTTTGCGGCGAAATCCTGATCTGAAGTGGCGCCAGAACCCACAGACCGTGGGCGAAATGCAGGAGCGGCAAGTTGCGATCCTCAACGCGGCGGCAGCGCTCGTGAAACCGGGTGGACGGTTGATCTATGCCACGTGCAGCCTGCTGCAACTTGAAAACGATGACGTCGCCCAAAGCTTCGAGCGGGCGCAACAGGCGTTCGAGCCGGTGCCGGCGCAACAGGCCCTGGAGATGGCTCGCATCGAGCACGCAGCTGACCTGGGGCAAGACAGCCGGCTGCGACTGTGGCCGCACCGACATGGCACGGATGGGTTCTTTGCGGCGGTGTGGCAACGTAAAAGCTGAGTCTGCCGGCGCGCGCACGCCGATTGCCGGGGATCAAAAGTCGGGTTAAACCTCTCATTTCGGACGCGGCGGTCTTGTAACCGTCCCCTAGAATGTTGTGGGCCCCGGGTCTTGGTGGCTGAAAGATCGAAGGATCATGGACTTGAGCGCGATTTGGAGTTGGTTGCTGGGCCTGGCCAGTGATGGACTGTGGGCCGAGGCGACTTGGTGGCAGATCGTGCTGTTCACGCTGGTGACGACGCACATCACCATCGCGGCGGTGACCGTTTTTCTGCATCGCGCACAAGCGCATCGAGCGCTCGAGTTGCACGCGATCCCATCGCACTTCTTCCGCTTCTGGCTGTGGCTGAATACCGGCATGGTGACCAAGGAGTGGGTGGCCATCCACCGCAAGCACCACGCCAAGTGCGAGACCACCGACGACCCGCACAGCCCGGTCACACGCGGCATCCGCACCGTGCTGCTGCAAGGCAGCGAGCTCTATCGCACCGAGGCCAAGAACACCGAGACCTTGAGCAAGTTCGGGCACAACACGCCCGATGACTGGATCGAGCGCAACCTGTACAGCCGCTTCACCATGGTCGGCGTATCGCTGCTGATGGTGATCGACCTGCTGCTGTTCGGCGCCATTGGCGCCACCGTGTGGGCGGTGCAGATGCTGTGGATCCCGATCACGGCGGCCGGCATCATCAACGGCATCGGCCACTGGTGGGGCTATCGCAACTTCGAGGCGCCCGACGCATCGGCCAACATCGTGCCGTGGGGCGTGATCATCGGCGGCGAAGAGCTGCACAACAACCACCACACCTATCCGACTTCGGCCAAGCTGTCGGTCAAGCCGTTCGAGTTCGACATCGGCTGGGGCTACATCCGAATCATGCAGGCTTTGGGCTTGGCCCAGGTTCGCAAGACGCCGCCCAGGCTCGAAATCGGTGTCGTGCGCGGCCAAGCCGATGCGGGCACGCTCGAAGCGTTGATCGCCAACCGCTATGAGGTGATGGCGCAGTATGCCAAGCAGGTGCGCCGCGTCTGCGCTGGCGAGCTGGCCAAGTTGCGCTCGCAAGGTCTGTCCAACGGTGTGCGCGGGATGAACCTGAAGATGGCACGCCGTTGGCTGCATCGCGACGACGACAAGATTCCGCAGGCGGTGAAGCCGCAACTGCAAAGCGCGATGGCCGAGCACCCGATGCTGGCCAAGCTGGTGGCCATGCGCGAAGAGCTGCGTGCGCTTTGGACGCGCACCAACGTGTCGCCGTCGCAGTTGGTGGCCGACTTGCAAGCTTGGTGCCGCAAGGCCGAAGAGAGCGGCATCGCAATGCTGCAGGATTTCGCGTTGCGCCTGCGTGCCGTGCAAGCGGCGTGACGCCAAGCAGGTTCGCCGGCGCGGACCTGTCAAGACATAAAAAAAGGGCCGCGCAAGCGGCCCTTTTCCATGCAGGGCTCGCATCAGCGAGCCGCTTCGTTCTTGTCACTTCAACTTCGTTTCCTTGTACAGCACGTGCTTGCGTGCCTTCGGATCGAACTTGATGAACTCCAGCTTGTCCGGCGTGGTCTTCTTGTTCTTGTTGGTGGTGTAGAAGTGCCCGGTACCGGCTGTGGATTCCAGCTTGATCTTTTCGCGTGCGCTCTTGGCCATGGTCTGCTCCTGATCAGAGTTCGCCGCGGGCGCGCAGGTCGGCCACGACCTGGTCGATGCCCACCTTGTCGATCAGCCGCAGCGCCGCGTTGCTGACGCGAAGCCGGACCCAGCGGTTCTCGCTTTCGATCCAGAAGCGGCGGTAATGCAGGTTGGGCAGGAAACGACGCTTGGTCTTGTTGTTGGCGTGGGAAACGTTGTTTCCCACCATCGGGCGCTTGCCCGTGACTTGACAGACGCGTGCCATGACGCAGCTCCGGAAATGCAGATCGTGAGGTTGCGCGCCG
>DATKJN010000264.1:0-8669 GCA_035543655.1 Burkholderiaceae bacterium
TATGTGCACCGCGCGGTCAGCGACGACGACACGCCCGCCGAGCTGATCATCAAGGTGATCGACAACGCGGTGGCCGCCCTCCTGAAGTACCGCAACGCGGCCGGCGCACAAGCGTTTGCACGCGCCATCGATGCGCTCGCCGACGCCGCCCGGCAGGGCCGACGCATCGAGTTCTATGGCGTGGGCAATTCCGGGATCGTGGCGCACGACGCGCAGCACAAGTTCTTTCGTCTCGGCGTGCATACCGCGGCAAGCAGCGATGGCCATGTGCAGGTGATGAGCGCAACGATGCTCAAGCCGGGTGATTGCGCGATAGTGATCTCCAACTCGGGCCGCAGCCGCGACTTGATCGACAGCGCCGACATCGTGCGCAAGAAGGGCGCCACGCTGATCGTGATCACGGCCAGCGATTCACCGCTGGCGCAGATGACGTTGGCGGCTCACCAGATCGTGCTCGCCACCGACCACGGCGAGGACTCCGATCGCTACAGCCCGATGGTCTCGCGCCTGCTGCACCTGGTGGCGATCGACGTGTTGGCCACCGGTGTGGCGCTGCAGCTGGGCTCGCACACGCTGCGGCCGATGCTGCAGGAGATCAAGCGCACGTTGCGCGCCAAGCGGCACGTGACGGGCTGACGCCTCGCTGCGGTGGAATCAGCTCGCCGGCGCCGGTGGCGCGGCGAATGCCAGCAACTGGTCCACGCCATACAGGTGCACCAGCTCGGTCAGCTTGGGCGGCGCACCGCGCACCTCGAAGCCCTTGCTCCAGGCTCGCGCCAGCCGTCGACACTCGAGCAACACGGCAACCGCGGCGCTGTCGAAGCTGCGCAGCGCCGACGCGTCCACCGTGAGCGTGGCGGCATCGTCGCTGCGCAACGCTTGCTCGAGCATGTGCAACGTGGTGTTGGCCTCCTCGAGGGTCAGCACTTCAGGCAGCACGAGCATGGCGGTACCAGGTGTCAGTTCTTGGTGCCGGCGACCTGCTTGTTCTTCTCGGACAAGCGAGCGATCAGCGCATCGACACCGCCACCGCTCAAGTCGCGCGCGAACTGGCTGCGGAAGCTGTCGGTGGCCCACAGACCGAGCACATTGAAGTCGTAGATCTTCCAGGAGTCGCCGGCCTTCTCCAGGCGGTAGTCGAGTTGGATGGGCTCACCCTTGCTGACGACATCGGTGCCGATCACGATCTCGTTGGCACTGCTGCCCGCACGCACCGGGCGCAACTTGACCGTCTGGTCGCGCACCTGCGTCAGCGCGCCGGAGTACGTGTTGATCAGGTAGGTCTTGAATTCTTCGGTCAAGCGCTTCTGCTGTTCCGGCGTGGCGCTGCGCCACGGTTGGCCGACCGACTTGATGACCATGCGCTGCAGGTTCACGTTGGGCAGCACCTTGGTGTCGACCAGGGTGCGGATCTTGGAGACATCACCCGCCTGGATGGCCTTGTCGGCCTTGACTGCATCGATCACTTCGGTCGACAGCGTCATCACGAACGCATCGGGTGCCGTCTCGGCCTGGGCCAACGACAGCGTGGTGCCCAAAGTCAGGGCGATGGCAAAAGTACGAAGCATCTGCTTTTCCTTCAGGTCTTGTAACCGACCCGCCCAACCTTAACGCATTGGAATACCCACGGGTTCACTTGGGCGGCGCTGCTTCCGGTTCGGAGGGTTCTTCCGGGGCATCGGGCTCCTCTGGAGGATTGCCGTCGTACACCAGGTTGCGGCGCCGCACCAGGTAGCCATCGCGGATCAGCAGGTACTTGTCGAGCGCAATGTCGTCGATCGTCCGGGTGGCCGACAACAACCGCGCCCGCGTGCTGATCAACTGGAGAATGGCAACACCCCATTGGGCCCGACTGCTCTCGAACCATGACGAGGGGGCGACGTAAAAATCCGCCACCAGCGATGCGCTGTCGCGCACCGTCGAAGGCCCCAGGATGGGCAACACCAGATACGGACCCGGTCCGACGCCCCATCGGCCCAACGTTTGACCGAAGTCTTCGTTGCGGCGTTCCATCCCGACGTCACCCGCGATGTCGATCAAGCCGCCGATGCCAAACGTGCTGTTGAAGACGAAACGCATGCCGGTTTCGAGCCCGGGCAGGGGCTTGGCCTGCAGCACCAGGTTCACCGCCGACCAGGCATCGTTCAAGTTTGCGAAGAAGTTGTCGACGCCGGTGCGCACAAATTGCGGCACAACCTTCTCATATCCGGTGGCCACCGGCTTCAGCACCGCGACGTCCACCGCCTCGTTGAACGAGAACACCGAGCGATTGAAGTCCTCGAACGGGTCGTTCGGCGTACCCGGTGCGGTGGCGCAGCCGCTCGCCACCACCGACACCAAAACAGCCAGCGCCACACGGCACGACTTGAATATCGAACGCATCACTTCTTGGCGCCAGCCGGCGCTGGTTGTTGCACCGGTGCTGGGGCGGCTGTCGTGCCTGCGTCTGCAGCCTTGTTGAAGAGGAACTGGCTGATCAGGTTCTCCAGCACGACCGCCGACTGCGTCTGCGTCACGGTGTCGTTGGGGGCCAGGTTCTTCTCGTCGCCGCCGGCCTCGAGGCCGACGTACTGGTCGCCCAACAGCCCCGCGGTGAGGATCTTGGCCGAACTGTCGCGCGGAAACTCCACGCCGTGCTGGATCTCCATCGTGACCAGACCCTGATAGGTCTTGGGGTCGAGACGGATCGACTTGACGCGCCCAACGGTGACGCCGGCGCTGCGCACCGGCGCGCGTGCCTTGAGGCTGCCGATGTTGTCGAAGCGCGCCTGCAGAAGGTAGCCACCGTTGTCGCCGAAGCTGCCGAGGTTGGCCGCCTTCAGCGCGATGAACACCAGCGCCGCGATGCCCAGCACGACGAACAGGCCGACCATCATCTCCATGTTCTTCTTGGTCATCGGTGAGTCCCTTTCGAATTCACGGCGTCGAGAACATCAGCGCCGTCAGGATGAAGTCCATCGCCAGCACGGACAGCGACGACACCACCACCGTGCGCGTGGTGGCGTAAGCCACGCCCTCCGGCGTGGCGCGCGTCTCATAGCCTTGGTACAGCGCGACGAAGGTGCAGATGACGCCGAACACCGCGCTCTTGACCATGCCGTTGCCGACATCGCGCCAGATGTCCACGCCGGTCTGCTGGATCGACCAGAAGTTGCCGGCATCGATGCCGATCATCAGCACGGCGACGATGTAGGCGCCGATGATGCCGATCGCCGAAAACAGCAAGGCGAGAATCGGCATCGCGACAATGCCGCCGATGAAGCGCGGCGCCAACACACGAGCGCGTGGATCGATCGCCATCAGTTCCATCGCCGACAGTTGCTCGCCGGCCTTCATCAGACCGATCTCCGCGGTCAACGACGTGCCGGCTCGCCCTGCGAACAACAGCGCCGTGACCACCGGCCCGAGTTCACGCACCAGCGACAGGTTGACCACCAGTCCGAGCGACTCGGCCGCGCCGTACCTGACGAGCGCGTAGTACATCTGCAGCGCCAACACGAAGCCGACCGCCATGCCCGAGGCCATGATGATCACCAGCGAGCGGTTGCCGATGGCGTGGACCTGGCTCACCACCAGCCCGAAGCGGCGCAACGCCCCCGGCGTGAACCGCAGCAGGTCGGCGAAAAAGAAGGCCGCGTGTCCGAGCGATGCCACCCACTGCAGCACCCGTGCGCCCAG
Source organism: Burkholderiaceae bacterium (assembly GCA_035543655.1). GTDB lineage: Bacteria > Pseudomonadota > Gammaproteobacteria > Burkholderiales > Burkholderiaceae_C > JAEUPI01. The sequence goes on from DATKJN010000264.1 coordinate 3,679, forward strand.
CGCCGCGATCCACATCGTCACAACGGCACCCCGAGGTCGTCGTGCAACGGCTTGGCAGGATAGTGAAAGCGCACCGGTCCATCGGGCTCTCCGCGGATGAACTGGCGTACTTCGGGGTCATCGGACTCCTGCAGTTGCTCGGGCGTGCCATGAGCGACGACCTTGCCCCCCGAGGACAGCAGATAGGCGTGGTCGGCGATCTCGAAGCACTCCTGCACGTCGTGCGAGACCACCAGCGACGTCGAGCCGGTCGCATGGTTGAGCTGGCGAATCAGGTTGGCCGCCACACCCATCGAGATCGGGTCGAGCCCCGCGAACGGCTCGTCGTACATGATCAGCTCGGGATCGAGCGCGATCGCACGCGCCAGCGCAATGCGGCGTGCCATGCCGCCCGAGACCTCGCTGATGCGCAGGTGCGCGGCGCCGCGCAGGCCGACGGCATTGAGCTTCATCAGCACGATGTCGCGGATCATCGTGTCGGACAACTCAGTGTGTTCGCGCAGCGGAAATGCCACGTTCTCGAAGACACTCAGATCGGTGAATAGAGCGCCGAACTGAAACAGCATGCCGAGACGGCGTCGCAGCCGGTAGAGATGTTCCTTGTCCTGCGTGTTGACGGTCTCGCCGTCGAAAATGACACGGCCCTTGTTCGCCGGATAGACGCCGGCGATCAACCGCAACAGCGTGGTCTTGCCGCAGCCGGAGCCGCCCATGATCGCGGTGACCTTGCCGCGCTGGAACGTCATGCTCACGTCGTGAAGGATCGTGCGGCTCGCGTCGTAGCCGAACGTCACGTGGTCAATCTCGATCAGGGTGTCGGAATTCAAGGCTGTCGCGAAGGCCCGCCGGCGCGTGTGGGCAGGCCGGACGTCGCCGGCCCAGGGGCGGGGCATTGTCGCACGCGAGGTGCGGGCTTACCCTCATGCGGCGCCGGCCAGCACAGCGGCTGTTGCGCCGTAGCCAACACCCAGCTGACGAGTGTGAGCGGTTGTCAGCGTGGCAGCGTGGACTGGCCCATCAGATGGCGGTCGATCGCTCGTGCGGCCTGCCGCCCCTCGCGAATGGCCCAGACGATCAACGACTGGCCGCGGCGCATATCGCCCGCAGCGAACACCTTGTCGACACTGGTGCGGTAGCCGACATCGTCGTCCGTGCCCGCGCGCACGTTGCCGCGCGCGTCCTTCTCGACGCCGAACGCCTCCAGCACACTGGCCACCGGGCTCACGAAGCCCATTGCCAGCAACACCAGGTCGGCCACGTATTCCTTCTCGGTCCCTGGCTCTTCGACCATGCGGCCGTCCTGCCACCTCACGTTCACGGTCTTCAGCGCTTTGAGCTTGCCGCTCTTGCCGTCCCTGCCATCGCCGATGAACTGCTTGGTCGCGATGGCGAACTCGCGCTCGCAACCCTCCTCATGGCTCGAGCTGGTACGAAGCTTCACCGGCCAGTACGGCCACGTGAGCGGCCTGTTCTCCTCTTCAGGCGGCGTCGGCATCAACTCGAACTGCGTGACGCTCGCCGCGCCATGGCGGTTGCTGGTCCCCACACAGTCGCTGCCCGTGTCCCCGCCGCCGATCACGATCACGTGCTTGCCGGTGGCCATGATCTGGCCCTTCACCTTGTCGCCCGCGACGACCTTGTTCTGCTGCGGCAAGAACTCCATGGCGTAGTGCACGCCGTCGAGTTCGCGCCCGGGCACCGGCAGGTCGCGGCTGGTCTCCGCACCGCCGGCGAGCAGCACGGCGTCGAACTGCGATTTCAGCTCATCGGCGCTGATCGTCTCCTGTGCATCGTTGGTGATCTTGCTGCCCTTGGCCAATGCGCCGATCAACACACCGGTGCGGAAAGTGACACCCTCGGCCCGCATCTGTTCGATGCGCCGGTCGATGTGGGTCTTCTCCATCTTGAAGTCGGGGATGCCATAGCGCAGCAGCCCGCCGATACGGCTGTTCTTCTCGAACACCGTCACCTCGTGGCCGACACGCGCGAGTTGCTGTGCGGCAGCCAACCCCGCCGGACCCGAACCGACCACGGCGACCTTCTTGCCGGTCCTGACCTCCGCCGGCCGGGGCAGCACCCAGCCTTCGGCCCACGCGCGGTCGGCGATGGCATGCTCGATCGACTTGATGCCCACCGGATCGTCGTTGACGTTGAGCGTGCACGCGGCCTCACACGGCGCCGGGCACACACGGCCGGTGAACTCGGGAAAGTTGTTGGTCGAGTGCAGCACCTCCGCCGCCAACTTCCAATCGTTGCGGTACACGAGGTCGTTGAAGTCCGGAATGATGTTGTTGACCGGGCACCCGCTGTTGCAAAACGGAGTGCCGCAGTCCATGCAACGCGCGCCCTGGATCTTGGACTGCTCGGCCGTGAGGCCGATGACGAACTCCTTCCAATTCTTCAGTCGTTGCGGCACGGGCTCGTAAGCCTCTTCCAGCCGCTTGTGCTCGAGAAATCCGGTGACCTTGCCCATGGGTGCTGACTGCGCTCGTTGTTGTTTGGCTGATTACTTGGCCGGCACCGCGCGCTGCTTGCTCGGGGTGGCCTTGGCCTTTGCGATGGTGGCCTGCGTGTCTTCGCTCGCCTTGCGTTCCCCCAGCGCACGCTTGTATTCGTGTGGCAGCACCTTCACGAAACGCGCGCGAGCCTCGGCCCAGTGGTCGAGGATCTCGCGCGCGCGCAACGAGCCCGTCCAGCGGTGGTGGTCTTCGACCCATCGGCGCAGCTGCGCTTCATCGGTTGCACCGTTGTGCCAGCTCGCGGGATTGGATGCGGCCTGCTGTTCGTCTTTGGTCAACAGCCTCTCCAGCGCCACCATTGTGGTGTTGCAGCGCTTGGCGAACTGGCCGTCCTCGTCATACACATAGGCCACGCCGCCCGACATGCCAGCGGCGAAGTTGCGTCCGGTCCTGCCGAGCACGACCACGGTGCCGCCCGTCATGTATTCGCAACCGTGGTCGCCGGTGCCCTCGACGACTGCGGTCGCGCCCGACAGCCGGACCGCGAAGCGCTCGCCGGCCACACCGCGGAAGAACGCCTCGCCTCGCGTTGCACCGTACAGCACCGTGTTGCCGACGATGATGTTCTTGACGGCATCACCACGAAAATCGATGCTCGGTCGCACCACGACGCGGCCGCCCGACAACCCCTTGCCGGTGTAGTCGTTGGCGTCGCCGATCAGGTACAGCGTGACGCCCTGCGCCAGGAAGGCGCCAAAACTCTGACCGCCCGTGCCTTCCATCTGGATGAAGATGGTCTGATCGGGCAGGCCCTCGGGTCGGTGACGAATCAACTCGCCCGATAGCATCGCGCCGACCGAGCGATTGCCGTTGCGCGCCTCTTGCAGGATTTGCACCTTCTCGCCGCGCTCGATCGCCGGCCGGCACTTTTCGATCAACTGGATGTCAAGCGCCTTGTTGAGGCGGTGGTCCTGCTCCTCCACCTGATAGCGCGGGACATCGGGTCCAAGCTTGGGTTGATGGAAGACGCGGCTGAAGTCGAGGCCCTTGGCCTTCCAGTGCGCGAGGCCCTTGCGCATGTCGAGCAGGTCACTGCGCCCGATCAACTGATCGATCGTGCGAATGCCCAGCTGCGCCATGATCTGACGCGCCTCTTCGGCGACGAAGAAGAAGTAGTTGACGACATGCTCGGGTCGACCGGCGAACTTCTTGCGCAACACCGGATCCTGTGTGGCCACGCCGACCGGGCAGGTGTTCAAGTGGCACTTGCGCATCATGATGCAGCCCTCGGCCACGAGCGGCGCCGTGGCGAAGCCGAACTCGTCGGCACCGAGCATCGCACCGATCACCATGTCGCGGCCGGTCTTCATCTGGCCATCGACCTGCACGCGAATGCGGCCACGCAGCCGGTTGAGCACGAGGGTTTGCTGCGTCTCGGCCAGGCCGAGCTCCCAAGGCGTGCCGGCGTGCTTGATGCTCGACCACGGTGACGCGCCGGTACCGCCATCGTGCCCGGCGATCACGACGTGATCGGCCTTGCACTTCGCGACACCTGCCGCGATGGTGCCCACGCCGACTTCGCTGACCAGCTTGACGCTGACCGACGCACGGGGGTTGGCGTTTTTCAGGTCGTGGATCAGCTGCGCGAGATCTTCAATCGAGTAGATGTCGTGGTGCGGTGGCGGGCTGATCAGCCCGACGCCAGGCACTGAGTACCGCAGGTAGCCGATGTATTCGCTGACCTTGCCTCCGGGCAGCTGGCCGCCCTCGCCCGGCTTGGCACCCTGCGCCATCTTGATTTGCAGCTGATCGGCCGACACGAGGTACTCGGTGGTCACGCCGAAGCGCCCGGAGGCCACCTGCTTGATCTTGGAACGCAGGCTGTCGCCGTGCTTCAACGCATAGTCGGCCTCGACGGCCTTGGGACCGATCACCTCGCTCAGCTTGGTGCCGTCGGTGATCGTGATGCCCTTCAGTTCGTTGCGATAGCGCGCCGGATCCTCGCCGCCTTCGCCAGTGTTGCTCTTGCCGCCAATGCGGTTCATCGCCACCGCCAGCGTCGTGTGGGCTTCCGTCGAGATCGAACCGAGCGACATTGCGCCGGTGGCAAAGCGCTTGACGATCGAGGCCGCCGGCTCCACCTCGTCGATCGGGATCGCTTTGGCCGGGTCGACCTTGAACTCGAACAGGCCGCGCAGCGTCATGTGGCGCCGCGACTGGTCGTTGATCAGCTGCGCGTACTCGCGGTAGGTCTCGAAGCGGTTCGCGCGCACGCTGTGCTGCAGCTTGGCGATTGCATCGGGCGTCCACATGTGTTCTTCGCCGCGTGTGCGCCACGCGTACTCGCCGCCCGCATCGAGCATGTTGGCAAGCACGGGATCGGCGCTGTAGGCGGCACGGTGCATGCGCAACGCTTCTTCGGCGACCTCGAACACGCCGATGCCTTCCACCTGGGACGCGGTGCCGCGGAAGTACTTTTCGACAAAGACCTTGGACAGGCCGATCGCTTCGAAGATCTGGGCACCGCAGTAC
>DATKJN010000265.1:0-2628 GCA_035543655.1 Burkholderiaceae bacterium
CACGTCGAGTTGCGGGTGCTTCAGCAGCGTGTCGGTGACCTTTTGGGCGCCCTCGCGCACCGCCAATGTCAGCGCCGATTGGCCGGACTCCTCGTGGGTGTTGGGATCGAACCCGCGCGCGAGCAGGTCGCTCACCCCGCCAGCGTTGTCGGTTCGGACGGCACGGAAGAAGTCGTCGAAAGCACCAGCTGTGGCGACTGAAACTAACGTCGCCATAATGAGATATATGGCTTTCTTCAAGTGATTCATTAGATATTGGTTGGCGGTGGTACATCGAAGAGCCGCTCGAAGTTCGCGCTCGTGGCCCGCGCCACCTTCTCGAGCGGCAAGCCTTTGACCTGCGCCACCATCGCCGCCACGTGTGGCACATACGACGGGTTGTTGACCTTGCCTCGGTATGGCACCGGCGCCAGGTACGGGCTGTCGGTCTCGATCAGGCAGCGATCCAGAGGAACAAAACGGACCACGTCGCGCAGGTCTTCGGCGTTGCGGAAGGTCACGATGCCGGAGAACGACACCATGAAGCCAAGCTCGACCGCGGCCCGGGCCACGGCCATCGTTTCGGTGAAGCAATGGAACACGCCGCTGGCGGCTTCGGCGCCCTCCTCGCGCAGGATCGCGAGCGTGTCGTCTGACGCGCTGCGGGTGTGCACGATCAGCGGCTTGTGCACCTGGCGTGCGGTGCGGATGTGCACGCGAAAGCGTTCGCGCTGCCACTCCATGTCGGCCACGGTGCGATCGCCGAGACGGTAATAGTCGAGACCGGTTTCGCCGATGCCGACCACCTTCGGCCGCGCGGCCAGTTCGGCCAGTCGCTCGAGGGTCGGCTCCTCGATGCCCTCGTTGTCGGGATGCACGCCGGCGCTGGCCCAGAAGTTGTCGTGCTGCACCGCCAGCGCGTGCACGGCCTCGAACTCTTCGAGCGTGGTGCAGATGACCAGCGCGCGGTCCACGCGCGCGGCGGCCATGTCGGCACGGATTGCATCGATGCGACCGTGCAACTCGGGAAACGTGAGATGGCAATGCGAGTCGACGAACATGGCGCCATTGTGGCGCCAGCCTGCACAACGCTTCGGCGGTGGTCCGCCGTCAGATCGTTTGTGTGGGCTTGGCCGACTGCAGCTGGGTGCCGAGGATCTCTTCGATCTTGAGCTTCAGCAGCCGCGTTTTCTCGTCGTTGGGGAAGCGCACGCCCACGCCCTGAGTGCGCCCGCCGGAGGCATTGGCCGGCGTGATCCAGGCCACCTTGCCTGCCACCGGATAGCGCTGCGGATCGTCGGGCAGCGACAACAACAGGTAGATGTCTTCGCCGAGCTTGTACTCGCGCGTGGTCGGCACGAACAGGCCACCGTCAAGGAGGATCGGCACGTACGCCGCGTACAGCGCGCCCTTCTCACGGAACACGAGCTGGATCACGCTCGGCCGCGACGCGACCGCGCCGCCAGCTGCTGCTCGACCTGAAGCTTCGCTCATCCGGCCGAGTGTATCGAATGGCCTGTGCCGCGTTGGCGGGGCTTGGGTGCGCTCGCCCAGCATCGCGCGCCATTCGTCACGAGCGCTTCCACCAGCAAGGGCGCGTTCCAAGGGTGCTCGTCGTGACGTGCAGCACGAAGCAGCTCCTCGCGCCATGCCTGCAACGCCGACAGAGGCGCGGCGGGCGGCATTTGCGCCATGTCAAAGAAGCGCGGCGCGGCGCCAGCCGCCTGTGCCATTGCATCGTGCGCCACACGCAGCAACAGATCGATCACCAGCGGCAGAGGCTTGCCGATCAGGTGCTGCACATCGCCGCTCGCCACCGCGCTCGGCAACGCATCCATGTCGGCTTCGGCGACACCGGCGTCGAGCAACGCTTGCGCCGCCAATGGGCTGTCGCCGGCCACCGTCAGCGCACGTTCGCCGCCCTTGATGCCTTGCTGCTTCAACCACGCCAAAGCCGATGCACGATCGGGTGGCTGCAAGGCAATGCGCTGCACGCGGCTTCGGATCGTGGGCAGCAGCCGCTCCGGGTCACCGCCGGCCATCACGATGCGCAGCGCACCGGGCGGTTCTTCCAGCGTTTTCAGCAGCGCATTGGCGGCTGCCATGTTCAACGCCTGCGCCGGGTACAGCACCAGGGCGCGTCCGCGTTCGGAGCCCGCGCTGCGCTGCGACCATTCGATGGCCTCGCGCACCTGCTCCACCTTGATCTCACGGCTCGGCTTGGCGCCGCTTCGTGACAAGGGGTCGTCGTCGGTGAGCCAGTCGAACTCCACGCGCATCACCTCGGGCACGACCACGCGCAAATCGGGGTGCGTGCGCTGGCGCGCCAGACGACAGCTGGTGCAGCGGCCGCAGGGCGCGCGATCGGGGTGTTCGCACAGCCAAGCTTGTGCCAGTGCCATCGCCAGCTCGAACTGACCGGTTGGGACACCGGCGTGCAACAGCAGAGCGTGCGAACGTTTCAGCTGCAGCGCCTGCGAAAGAGCGTCGCGCAGCCACGGCAGCGCTAGCTGGCCGTCTTCGGTCACACCCACCGGCCTGGGTTCACCACCAGCCACGATGCGTCACCTCCTGCTCGACCTGCGACCACACCGCGTGCAGGCTGCCGCGCGCATCGATGCGCGCGAAACGCGCCGGGTTCTCGGCGCA
>DATKJN010000266.1:0-6260 GCA_035543655.1 Burkholderiaceae bacterium
CATGCGCGCCGCCCACCTGCTCGACGGCGCCGGCCACTGGGTGCAGCAGGAACAACCCGAAGCGGTGAGCCGCTTGTTGATGGAGTTCATGTCATGACGCGTTCCGAACAGGTGGTGTTGATCTCCGGTGCCGCGTCGGGCCTCGGCAAGGCCACCGCGCACCGCTTTCTGAAAGAGGGCTGGCGGGTGGCGATCAACCACGTCGATGCGGCGCAGAAGGAAGCGGCCGAGATGATCGTCGTGCAGGTCAACGTGCCGCGCACCGCGAGCTTCACCGTCGAGGGCGACGTCACGAAAGACGCCGACTGCGTGCGCATGGTCGAGCGCACGATGGACAAGTTCGGCCGCCTCGATGCGCTGGTCAATGCCGCCGGCATCAGCAAGATGGTGCCGCACCCCGACCTGCACGGCGTGTCGGCCGAGGACTTTCAGCGCATCTACGCCGTCAACACGATCGGCACCTTCCAGATGATGCGTGCCGCCGCGCCGCACCTGAAGGCCAGCGGCAAGGGCTCGATCGTCAACATCTCGTCGCGTGCCGCGCTGATGGGCAGCGGCTCGTCGATCCCTTATGCAGCGTCGAAGGCGGCCGTCAACGCGCTGACGATGGCGCTGGCGCGCGTGTTGGCGCCAGACGTGCGCGTGAACGCGGTGTGCCCGGCGCTGGTCGAGCAAGGCTTCGTCGAGCGCCTCGCGCCGGAGTCGTTCGCGCAGCGGCGCGCACACCAGATCAACGTGTCGCCACTGCACCGCATCGGCCACCCCGACGAAGTGGCCGAGACCATCTGGTGGCTCACCACTGGCGCATCGATGATGACCGGCGCCATCGTCGAGCTCGACTTCGGCATGCACCTGAACGCCGTCTAGGCGCATCTCGTGTTCGCCAACGCGGTGTGACGGCCGGCCGTCAGCGCCGCGCGCCTGTCGGGCGTACGATCCGCGCATGCGCCACTCGGGCCACCTGGTGTGCGCGCTGGCTCTGTGTGCCGCTGCGTTGGCTGGCGCGCAAGACCCTCCGGCATCGGCCGCCACGGCGGCCCGTCCGGCGGCGGTGGTGCTGTTGCAGGTCGAGGGCGCCATCGGCCCGGCCACGGCCGACTACGTGCAGCGCGGCTTGCAGCGAGCGCAACAGCGAAATGCCGCACTGGTGGTGCTGCAGCTCGACACACCCGGCGGCCTCGACACCGCGATGCGCGCCATCATCAGAGACATCCTCGCCTCCCCGGTGGCAGTGGCCACGTTCGTGGCGCCACAGGGTGCGCGCGCAGCCAGCGCAGGCACCTACATCCTTTACGCCAGCCACATCGCCGCGATGGCACCGGCCACCACGCTCGGCGCGGCCACGCCGGTGGCCATTGGCATGACGCCGCCGGGCACCGGCCCGGAGGGCACGCCGCGCGCTGACGGCGGCGCCAGCGCACCGGCTGCAGGCACGCCACGCGACACGCTGGAGGCCAAGCGCGTCAGCGACGCCGCCGCCTACATCCGCTCGCTGGCATTGATGCGCGAGCGCAATGCGCTGTGGGCCGAACGGGCGGTGCGCGAAGCGGTGAGCCTGCCGTCGGGCGAGGCGTTGGCGCAGCAGGTGATCGATGTGGTCGCGAGCGACGTGCCCGATCTGCTGCGTCAGCTCGACGGCCGCCGCGTGAACACCGGCAACGGGCGCAGCGTGGTGCTGGCCACTGCCGGCGTTGCCGTCGAGCCGTTCGTGCCCGATTGGCGCGGCCGCCTGCTCGCGGTGATCGGCGACCCCAGCCTCGCGCTGCTGCTGTTGATGATCGGCTTCTACGGCCTGCTGTTCGAGTTCGCCAGCCCGGGCTACGTGTTGCCGGGTGTGGTGGGTGCGGTGTGCCTGCTGTTGGGGTTGTTCGGGCTGCAGACGCTGCCGGTCAACTACGCCGGCCTGGCGCTGGTGATCCTGGGCATGGCCTTCTTCGTCGCCGAGGCGTTCGTGCCGAGCTACGGTTCGCTGGGGCTCGGTGGTGTGGTCGCGTTCGCCCTCGGCGCGGTGATGCTGTTCGACAGCGACATGCCGGGTGTGGCCGTGTCGCGCCCGCTGATTGCCACGCTGTCGGTCGCCTCGTTGCTGTTCGTGCTTGGCATGGCGCTGCTGGCGGCACGCACGCGCAAGCGGCCGCTGGTGAGTGGGCTGTCCACGCTGGTCGGCGCCATCGGCGAGGTGGTGTCCGTCGAGGGCGATGCTGGCGCCGAAAGCTGGGCCCAGGTGCGCGGCGAACACTGGCGGGTGCGCGGCGCGAACCCGCTGCACCCTGGCGAGCGCGTGCGCGTGACACGTGCCGATGGCCTCACGCTCGAGGTCGAGAGGATCTAGACATGGCCATCGGATTCGGAATCGTGCTGATCATGCTGCTGGCGCTGCTGGCCCTGTCGCTGCGCGTGTTGCGTGAGTACGACCGCGCAGTGGTGTTCCAACTCGGCCGCTTCTGGGCCGTGAAAGGGCCCGGGCTGGTGATCCTGATTCCGATCATCCAGCAGATGGTGCGCGTGAGCCTGCGCCTGGTGGTGATGGACGTGCCCAAGCAGGACGTGATCACGCGCGACAACGTGTCGGTCAAGGTCAACGCGGTGCTGTACTTCAAGGTCGTCGATGCGGAAAAGGCGGTGATCCAGGTCGAGAACTTTCTCTTCGCCACCAGCCAGCTCGCGCAGACCACGCTGCGTGCCGTGCTCGGCAAGCACGATCTTGATGAACTGCTGGCGGCGCGCGACCGCCTCAACCTCGACGTGCAGAAGATCCTCGACGCGCAGACCGACGCCTGGGGCATCAAGGTCACCAATGTCGAAATCAAGGAAGTCGACATCGATCTCACGATGGTGCGCGCCATCGCCCGCCAGGCCGAGGCCGAGCGCGAGCGCCGCGCCAAGGTGATCCATGCCGAGGGCGAGCTGCAGGCGTCGCACAAGCTCGCCGAGGCGGCCGAGATCCTGGCGCGCAGCCCGCAGGCGCTGCAGCTGCGCTACCTGGAGACGCTCACCGTCATCGCGGCCGACAAGAACTCGACCATCGTGTTCCCGCTGCCGCTCGACATCGTGGGGCCGCTGCTCGAGGCGTTGAAGGGCAAGCCGGCACCGGCGCTGCCGTAGCCGCAGTCACGCGGCGGTCACGAACCTCAAGCGCGTGATCTCGCTCGGTGCGCCGAAGCGCACCGGCGGGCCCCAGTAGCCGGTGCCGCGGCTGGTGTAGACCCACAGCTGCTTCAAGCGGTGCAGTCCGGCGGTGTAGGGCTGCTGCAAGCGCACGAACAGGTTCCACGGCCAGTACTGGCCGCCGTGCGTGTGCCCCGACAGCTGCAGGTCGAAGCCGGCTTGCGCGGCGGCATCGGCGCTGCGCGGCTGGTGCGCCAGCAGAACGCGCACGCCGGCGTCGGCGGGCGCCCCGTGCAGCGCGCGCTGCGGGTCGCTGCGGTGCCGCGGGTTGAAGTGGTGTGCGCTCGTGTCGGCCACGCCGGCCATCACCAGGCTGGCGCCGTCGTGGCGCAGCACCACGTGTTCGTTCATCAGCACCTGCACGCCCAGACGCTGGAGCTCGGCGATCCATTCTTCGGCGCCGCTGTAGTACTCGTGGTTGCCGGTGACGAAGAAGGTGCCGTGGCGCGAGCGCAGCTGCTGCAGCGGCGCCACGTGCGGCGCCAGGTCCTGCACGCGGCCGTCGACGAGGTCGCCGGTGACCGCGACCGCGTCGGCCTGCAACGCATTCACCGCGTCGACGATCGCCTGCAGGTAGGCGCGCTTGATCGTCGGCCCGACGTGGATGTCGCTGATCTGCGCGATCGTGAAGCCGTTCAGCGCCGCCGGCAGGTTGTCCACCGGCACCTCGACGTCGCGCACGCGCGCGGTGCGGCGCGCGTTGAAGATGCCGATCGCCATGAACAGCGCCGCCAGCAGCGGCACCGCCAGCGCCGACTGTTCCGGCAGCGCCGCCAGGCCGAACGGCCACGCCAGCAGCAGCACGCCATCGCGCAGCAGCGTGAAGACCAGCAGCGTGGACACCAGGCCCAGGGCCAGCATGCCGGCCCAGCTGTAGCGATCCGCCGTGCCCCTGTCGCGCGAGCGACGGCCGAAGAACGCCAGCGGAATCAGAATCGCCGAGGCCAGCAGCACGGCGCTGAACGCCCACGGCGCGACGGCACCGGGCAGCTCGGGAGCGATGCGCCAGCCGATGTACAGGTGCAGCAGCGCCGACAGCCACAGGGCGAACATGGCGCCGCAGATGATGCCGCAGCGGCGCGCTTTCAAGCGCCGTTCGTCGGCCGGCGTTTTACCAATACCCGCGTGCGCAGGTAAACAGATCTGTTTACTTCGTCGATGGCTTCGGTTAGCGTGCGAGGCCGCCCGTTGCTGGAAACGACCGAGGAGACCGTGTGTCGAGCCGCTTGCAAAGCCTGAAACCCGCGATGCCGATCCTGATCGGCGCCTCGCTGATGCTCACCTTCGCGATGGGCCTGCGGCAAAGCCTGGGCATCTTCATGCCCGACCTCACCAAGGACATCGGCATCTCGGTGTCCGACTTCACCCTGGCGATCGCGGTGCAGAACCTGATGTGGGGCGTGCTGCAGCCGGTGGCCGGCGCGCTCTCGGTGCGCTGGGGTCTGCGCTCACTGATGGTGGGTGGCTCGCTGTTGTACCTGCTGGGCATGCTGATGCTGGCCGGTGCGCAGGGCACCATCGGCGTGATGATCGGCGCGGGTCTTTTCATCGGCGCCTCGATGGCCTGCACCGGCCCGGCGCTGGCGTCGGCGGCGGTGTCGCGCCCGGTCAGCGTGGCGATGCGCAGCGCGGTGCTCGGTGCGGTGTCGGCCGCCGGCTCGTTGGGTGCGATGCTGTCGGCGCCGATCGGCCAGGCGCTGAATCAACAATACGGCTGGCGCGTCGGCGTGATCGGCTTTGCCATCCTGGCGCTCATCATGCTGCCGGCCGCGTGGTATGCCGGCAAGGTCGACCAGATTGCGTTGCCGCCGTCGCCCGGCAAGGTGGACGACAGCGCGGGCGCCGCGCTCGGCAGCGCGATCAAGCACGTGCCGTTCATCGTGTTGACGGTGGCGTTCTTCGTCTGCGGCATGCAGCTGATCTTTCTGACCACGCACTTGCCTTCGTATCTGCAGATCTGCGGCATGGACCCGATGCTGAGTGCGCAGGCGCTCGGCGTGATCGGCGGCTTCAACGTGCTGGGCAGCCTGTTCTTCGGCTGGGCCGGCGGGCGCTGGAACAAACTGGTCCTGTTGGGCGGCATCTATCTCTTCCGATCGCTGGCGCTGCTGTGGTACTTCGCGACCTTGCCCACGCCGGGCGGCACGCTGGTGTTCGCCGCGGTCATGGGCTTCCTGTGGCTCGGCGTGGGCCCGTTGGTCACCGGCTGGATCATCGACGTGTTCGGGCTGCGCTGGCAGGCCATGCTCGGCGGCGTGGCGTTCGTGAGCCACCAGGTCGGCAGCTTCGTCGGCGCCTATGGCGGCGGACTGCTGTACGACCTGCTCGGCTCGTACAACACCGCGGTGCACGTGGGCGTGGCCACCGGGCTGGCGGCCGGCATCGTGCAGATCGGCTTTGCGCTGCATCGATCGAGCCGGGTGCAGCTCGCCCCCTCATGAGCGCGCACGCCACGGCGCACGCGGTCGAAGCACCGGCCATGCGCGACCGCATCCTCGATGCCGCCGACCGGCTGTTCTACGCGCACGGCATCCAGAGCATCGGCGTCGATGCGGTGGTGCTCGAGGCGGGCATCAGCAAACGCACGCTGTACAAGCACTTCGGCTCGCGCGAACAGTTGATCGCGGCCTATCTCGCGCGGCGCGGCGCGCGCCAGCCCGAGGTGCCCAGGCCCGGCGACGAGCTGGCCGAGATCCTCGGCGTGTTCAAGCGCTTCGAGCGCTGGTTCGCCAGCGACGAGTTCCGTGGCTGCCCGTTTTCCAACGCGATCGCCGAGCTGGGGGGCGATGCCGGGCACCCGGCGCTGAAGGTGGCGCGCGACGTCAAGGCGCGCAACACCGCGTGGTTCGAGCTGCGCCTGCGCGCGCTCGGCGCGGCGCACGCGGCGTCGCTGGCCACCCAGCTGTCGATCCTGGTCGAAGGCTCGGTGGCGCTGGCCGTGCAGCGCAAGGCCGACGGCGGCGCGCCGCAAGTGGCGCGCGCCGCGGGCATCGCGGCGCGCGCACTGCTGGTGCAGGCCGGTGTCGCCGCGGCCGAGCCCGACGGCTGAAATCCAGGCCCTCGGCCGCATAAGATTCGGCCCATGCGACCCA
>DATKJN010000267.1:0-2121 GCA_035543655.1 Burkholderiaceae bacterium
GCTGGCGCGCATCGAGCCGCGTGCCGTGCAGCAGCTCGGCCAGGCCCATCACCGCGTTCAGCGGCGTGCGCAGTTCGTGGCTCATCAGCGCGAGAAACTGCGACTTGGCCCGACCGCCCTCGTCGCCAGCCTGGAGTGCCGCCTGCAGTTCGCGGTCGCGCTGCGCGATCGCCTGCACCAGGCCGTTGAAGCCGTCGTTGAGGATGGCGACCTCGCCGACGCCACGGGTCGTCAGGCGCGCGTTCAGGTCCTGCTCGCCGCGCCGCACCTTGTCCATCACGCGCACCGTGCGGGCCAGCGGTCGCACCACCCACCGCTGCAGCACCGCGGCCAACAGCAGCAGCACGACGGCGACGATCGACGTGCCGGCGACAAGCAGGCGCCAGAGCAACTCCAGGCGCTCGTGCGCCGGCACCGCGAGCAGCACGGCGGCGCCGATGGCCAGCAGCACGCTCACGACGGCCGCCCCCGAGGCACACAGGATGCGGCCGCGCAGACCGAGCTTCATGGCGCGCCCCACGCTGCACGCGCCGCGCCGGCACCAGACAAAACAACCCGCTGCCCCGGTCGCAGAAGCGACACGAGCGGACCACTTGGGATGTTCAACCGCCCCCCTCCGGGTTGCTGAGACATCGGCACGTCACACGGGCGTGACGCGCGAAGGCGGCATTATCGGCAGCCTCCCCCGGTCGCGCACCTCGGGCTTGCCCCGGTGTGCCCTGCGGGTTGGTCCGGGGCGGAAAGCCCGGTCGGGGCGGGCTCGAGCCGCACAGTATCCTGACGCCATGTACGCGGCCCATTTCGGTCTGAAGCGCGAGCCGTTCTCGATCGCGCCGGACCCTCGCTACTTGTTCATGAGCGAGCGCCACCGCGAGGCGCTGGCCCACCTGCTGTACGGCGTGCGCGGGGGCGGCGGATTCGTCTTGCTCACCGGCGAGATCGGCGCCGGCAAGACCACGGTGTGCCGCTGCTTTCTCGAGCAGGTGCCCAAGCGCACCAACGTGGCCTACATCTTCAACCCCAAGCTGACCGCGCTGGAACTGCTGCAGTCGGTGTGCGAGGAGTTCCGCATCACGGTGACCGCGCGCGACGGCGCGGCGGCACCCACGCAGAAGGACCACGTCGACGCGCTCAACGAATACCTGCTGCGCACGCACGCCGCCGGCCAGAACAGCGTGCTGATCATCGACGAGGCGCAGAACCTGTCGGCCGACGTACTGGAACAGCTGCGCCTGCTGACCAACCTGGAAACCAACGAGCGCAAGCTGCTGCAGATCATCCTGATCGGCCAACCCGAGTTGCGCGACATGCTGGCGCGGCCCGAACTGGAGCAACTCGCGCAGCGCGTGGTGGCGAGGTTCCACCTGGACCCGCTGGCCGAAGAAGAGACCGCGCACTACATCAAGCACCGCCTGTCGGTGGCTGGCATGAGCGGGCTGATTCCGTTCGACCGCGACGCGCGCCACCGCATCCACGAACTGACGCGCGGCGTGCCCCGGCGCATCAACCTGCTGTGCGACCGCGCCCTGTTGGGCGCCTACGCGAGCGGCCGGCAGCGCGTGGACCGCGCCATCGTCGACAAGGCGGCCAGCGAGGTGTTCGACTTCAGTCGCCATGGCGCACAACGGTGGCAGCGCCAGCGCAACGTGCTGGCGGGCGGCGCCATCGCCGTCGCCGCGTTGGTGGTCGGCGGCGTGGCGGTCGCGCTGGTGAGCGGGCCGCGGCGCTCGGTCGCCCCCCAGGGGCCGGGTCCGGCTACCGTCAAGGACTACACCGACCCGCTCAACGAATACCTGCTGAGGACGCACGCGAGCGGGCAGAACAACGTCCTCATCATCGACGAGGCGCAGATGCTCTCGGCCGACGTGCTCGAGCAGCTGCGCCTGCTGACCAACCTCGAGACCAACGAGCGCAAGCTGCTGCAGATCATCCTGATCGGCCAGCCCGAGCTGCGCACGATGCTGGCGCGCCCGGAGCTCGAGCAGCTTGCGCAGCGCGTGATCGCGCGCTACCACCTCAAGGCCCTGAGCGAGCAGGAGTCGATCCAGTACATCCGCCACCGCCTGATCGTGGCCGGCCTGACCGCCGCGCTGCCCTTCGAGCGCGCCGCGATGCAGCGCG
>DATKJN010000268.1:0-2160 GCA_035543655.1 Burkholderiaceae bacterium
GCGATCCACGGCAGCGCGGAGCGCTGCCAGATCTGCGCCTGCGGCACGAGTTGCGCCTTCTGCTTGAGGCAGCCGGTGCGGATGACCACCTGCGTGGCATTTTCCGGCGCGGTGGCGAACAGCGGCGTGCCACAGTCGCCGCAGAAGGCCTGCACGCGGCGGTTGCCGCTGTCGGCGGTCTTGAGGTAGCGCTTGGGCTCGCCGCGCAGCACGAACGTGTCGACCGGCGCGGGCACCACGGCGCGAAACGGCGAACCCGACATCACCTGGCAGTCGCTGCAGTGGCACACCATCACGCGCGCCGGGTCGACTTGCGCGGTGAACGAGATCGCACCGCAATGACAGGATCCTTCGATCTGCATGGCCCGCCTTTCACGAAACAGGTGTGCATTGTGATGCCGGCGCTGCCGCTACGATTCGCGCCCGACCTCGCCCGAAGGACCCCACGATGAGCCAGCCCACCGCCGCAACCGCTGCCATCCGCGTCGGCGTGGGCGGCTGGACTTTCGAGCCGTGGCGCGACAACTTCTACCCCAAGGGCTGGCCAGCCTCGCGCGAGCTCGAGTACGCGAGCCGCAAGCTCACCGCCATCGAAGTCAACGGCACCTACTACAGCACGCAGAAACCCGCCACGTTCGCCAAGTGGCGCGATGAAACACCCGATGGCTTCGTGTTCTCGCTGAAGGCCAACCGCTTCGCCACCAACCGCCGCGTGCTCGGCGAAGCGGGCGAATCGGTGCAGCGCTTCATCGACAGCGGCATCGCCGAACTGGGGCCGAAGCTGGGGCCGATCGTGTGGCAGTTCGCGCCGACCAAACGCTTCGACGCAGCGGACTTCGAGGCCTTTCTCAAGCTGCTGCCCGGCGCGGTGAGCGGCGTGCCGTTGCAACATGTGCTCGACGTGCGCCACGACAGTTTCCGCTGCGCCGACTACCTCGCGCTGGCGCGCCGCCATGGTGCGGCCACGGTGTTCACCGACTCCGACGACTACCCGTCGTTCGCCGACGTCACCGGTGACTTCGTCTATGTGCGCACGATGCGCACCGACGCGTCGCTGCCGCAGGGCTGCACGCCGCAGGCGCTGGCGCAGATCGCCGCCTGCTGCGAAGCGTGGCGCGCGGGCGGCGAGCCCGAGGCGCTGCCGCGCGTCGAAGACCCGCCGTCCAACGCCGCGGCAGCGCGCGACGTGTTCCTGTTCTTCATCAGCGGCGCGAAAGAGAAGGCGCCGGCCGCCGCGATGGCGGTGATCGAGCGCTTGGCGCGCTGACGCGTCAGAGCACGGTCGGCACGTCGGGCAGGGCTTTGCCCCACACCAGCAGGCGGTACGGACGCCGCTCGGCCACGTAATACGGATCGCCCTCGATCAGCGCCAATGCACGTTCCTTGGACGCCACTTCGAGGATCCACAGCCCGCCGACGTAGACACCGCCGGGCACGTCGCGCGTGCCGCCGGCCAACGGAATCTCCTTCACGTGCTCGCGCAGATAGGCCAGGTGCGCCGGCTCGAGGCGCTCGCGCACCACCGCCATCGCTGGCGTGTCTTCGAAGATCACGATCAGGCGCATGGTGTGCCTGGCATTTCAAACCGGCCGGCGCGCCAGCAGCGCCCACACGCCAGCGCTCGACAGCAGGGATCCCCCCACCAGGTTGAAGCGCCGCTGCGCACGCGGCGAGCCGAGCAGGCGCCGCGCCGACGCCGCGAACACCGCGTACAGCGTGGCGTTGAGCACCGCCAGCACGACGAAGGTCGACGCCAGCAACCACAGCTGCGGTGTGACCTTCATGGTGGCATCGATGAACTGCGGCAGGAATGCCACGAAGAACACGATGCCCTTCGGGTTCAGCGCGGTCACGAGGTAGGTGTTGGCAAACAGCCGCCAGCGCGATGCCGGCACGGCCGGTGCGGCATCCGCCGCGGGCGCCGGCGAGACGCCGGCACGCAGCAGCTTGGCGCCCAGGTAGATCAGGTACAGGCCGCCGGCCCACTTGACGAGCGTGAACCACAAGGCCGACGTGGCGAGCAGCGCACCGAGGCCGAGCAGCGACAACGCCAGAGCGGTCGAGTCGCCGAGCGCCACCGCCAGCACCAGCGGCACGTTGGCCCGCCGTCCGTGCGCCATCGAATAGCTGATCACGGTGAGGATGGTCGGGCCGGGAATG
>DATKJN010000269.1:0-3703 GCA_035543655.1 Burkholderiaceae bacterium
CCGAGAACAACAGCGTGCCGGCGATGAAGAGCCAAGCGCTGGCATTCGCCCACCGACCCGGCCAACGTGTGCACGCCCACGCCACCGCCAGCAGCGCGAGCGCGTGGATCAGCTGGTAGCGCACGCCGACCTCGAAGGTGGCGAGCAGCTCGGGCGCGAGCCGCGCCTTCAATGCGTGCGCGCCAAAGGCACCGAGTGCCACGCCCACAAGGCCCAACGCACTGCCGATGCTGAAGAACAGGCGATCCATCCTATCGACCCCTCGAGGCCCACTGTCTCTGCACACGTGTTGTGTTCGACAGCGATGCGCGTAGCATGAGCCCTCCACTGCCAACAAACCTCTTTGTCGCCCACCGCGACGCGCCACTCCCCATGGCGCCGACCGCGCACCGGACTGCAGAACAGTCCACTGGCAGCGGCCTTGAGCAACGACCGGGGGTCGCGCACGTTCGAGTTGGTTCCCTGGCCCCCGTAGGCATCACAAGGAGAACCACAATGATCACCTACATCGGTTTGCTGAGTTTCACCGACAAGGGCTTGCAGTCGATCAAGGACACCACCAAGCGCGCTGCCGCCGCCAAGGAGGCCGGCAAGAAGCATGGCGTGAATGTGCGCGACATGTTCTGGACCATGGGCGAGTACGACCTGGTCTGCGTGCTCGAGGCCGAAGACGAGGCTTCACTGGCCGCGTTCAGCATCGGCACGGCGCTGCAAGGCAACGTGCGCACGAAGTCGCTGCGCGCGTTCACGGCCGGAGAGATGGACAAGGTTCTGGCGAAGCTGTCGAAGCCAAGCTAGCGTCAAGGAGCCGGCGTGGCGAGCAATCGTCACGCCGGTGCTTTGGTCGCGCTCCCGATACGGCGTCAGCCGATCTGTGCCGCGCGGGCGCTACACGCGCCCCTTCACCGGAATCAGCGCGCCTGTGATCGGCGCGGCCTCATCGGAAAGCAAGAACACGATCACCTGCGCCAACGCGGCCGGGCTCACCCAGCGCGCCGGGTCGTCGCTGGGCATGTCGGCGCGGTTGGCCGGCGTGTCGAGGATGCTCGGCAACACCGCGTTCACCGTGATGCCGCGGTCTTTGAACTCCTCGGCCATCGCTTCGGTGAGGCGCGCCACGCCGGACTTGGCCGCGGCGTAGGCGCCCATGCCGAGGCCTGCCGTGCTGGCGGTGTTCGCGCCCACGTACACGATGCTGCCGCTGCCGCGCGCCACCAGGTGCGGCAGCGCCGCCTGCGATGCGATCAGCGCGGTGCGCACGTTGGTGGCATACAGCCGATCCCAGGTTTGCACGCTGCCGAGCTCCACGCTCTCGGCCTTGAACCCGCCCGCCGCGTTGACGAGGCCGTCGAGCCCGCCGTAGCAGACCACGATCTGGTTCATCGCCAGGCGCGCGTCGTGCATCTCGTTGAGCTCCACGTGGGGCAGCGCCATCACGCCACGGCACAAACCGTACGGCACGCCGGCCTTGTCGATCAGCGCCACGCGGGCGCCAGCGGCCTGCAGGGCGTCACCCACGGCGCGGCCCAGCGCGCCGAAGCCGCCGGTCACGGCGATGGTTTTCCCTGCGAGCGAATACGGCACCGTCACGACACACCTCCTCCATCCATTCGATTCAAGACGTGCGAGCGCACCGGACTCGGCCGACGCGCTCGAAATGAAGCCCCTGCATGCATGCACGCAGGGGCCAGCGCGCCGGAGCGCGGGGTTGTGCAAGCGCTTTCGCGCTGGGGGGCGCCGCCAGGCGCCCGGTGGAGCCGCGGGCGTCAGGGCGACGCCGCTGGCTCCTCATCGAGGCGCGTAGTTATCGCTGACCCTGCTTGATGTGTCCAATGCAATGTAGACAATGCCTCAATGCAGCAACCGCATTGACGGGGCGGCGGTGGACCTCAAGCGCCTGGGTCATCTGGTGGCGTTGGCCGACGAGTGCCACTTCGCACGCGCGGCCGAGCGCGTGCACCTGAGCCAGCCCGCGTTCAGCCGCAGCATCCAGTCGATCGAAAGCGACCTCGGCATGCGCTTGTTCGACCGCGAGAGCAGCGGCGTGAAGCCCACGCCGGCCGGCGTGTTCATGATCGAACGCGCGCGGCGGCTGCTGTTCGATGCGCGCTGCCTGCAGCGCGACGCGATGCTCTACCGCGAGAGCCAGCTCGGCAACACGGCGTTCGGCGCCGGGCCGTTCCCCTCGGCGCTCATCATGCCCACGGTGGTGTTGACGTTGCGGCGCCAATACCCCGGCGTGGGCCTGCGGGTGGAGACCAGCAATGCGCAGGTGCTGCTCGATTGGCTGCTGGCCGAAGACATCGAGTTTTTTGTCGGCGACGTGCGCGACCTGCCGCCCGACCCGGCGCTGCAGGTGCAGTCATTGGGGCGCCTGGTGGCGCACCTGTTCGTGCGCAGCGGCCATCCGCTGGCGGGACGCCCCTGCAGCTTTGCGCAAGCGTGGCAGTTCGGCCTGGCGACGGGCTGGTTGCCCTCGCCGCTCAAGGCGCTGGTGGCGCGCCTGCTCGGCCTGCCCCCGGGGACCGAAGCGGTGCCGGCGGTGCAGTGCGACGAGATGACGCTGCGGCGCACGCTGGCGCTGGGCACCGACACGGTGGTCGCGTCATCCCAGGCCTGGCTGCGCGATGACCTGCGCGCCGGCACGCTGGTGCGGCTCGAGGTCGACGATCTGCCCGAGATCTACGCCGAGATGGGCGTCGTGACCCTGCTCAACCGCACGCCCTCGCCGATGGCGCAGCGCGCGATCGCCTGCGTGCAGCAGGTGGCGCAGGCGATCCACGACGCCAACGGGCAATAGCAGGCGGCCATGCGCGGCATTCGCGCCGGGCGCTGGACTACAGCAGCGCCGCCTCCAGCCGGCGCACCACCTCGTCCATCGACTCGTCCACGTGCATCGCACGCTCGGCATCGAAGAAGATTTCCGCGCCAGTCTCGCCTTTCTGCTTCACGGCCATCACCAGGTTGGCGTTCACGGCAATGGGGTGGCGGCTGCTCGAGATCACATGCGTCAGCCTGACGAACTTGTTGGGCATGTCTGCCTCCGGTTGCTTGTGCGACGGTGCGCCCATCATGAAGCGGTCTGCAGCTCGCGCGGAATCGCCTCGGCCAAAAAGTCGTAGACCCGGCGCACCAGCCCGCTGCCGCGGATCTCGCGGTGCACCGCCAGCCAGCACGGCAGCGGCGGGATCGCCAGCCCGGGCAGGATGTGCTCCACGCCGCGCCAGTGGCGCAGGTTGTAGTCGGCCGCAAAGCCGATGCCGGCGCCGGCGGCGATCAGCCGCCCGTAGGCCAGCTGGTCGTCGGTGCGCAGCGCAAAGTGCTCGCGCGTGACCGGCACGCCCATTTGTGCGAAGCCGCGCACGATGGCGGTGTCTTTGTCGAAGCCGATCAGCCGGTGGTGCGGCTGCAGCAGGTCGGTGGGCACGCGCGGCGTGCCGGCGCGTTTGAGGTAGCTCTTGTGCGCGCAGGCCACGATCGGGATGTCGCCCAGCTTCCTGGCCACCAGCGACTCCTGCGCCGGACGCACCATGCGCACCGCGATGTCGGCCTCGCGGCGCAGCAGGTTGGACAGCTGGTCGCTCGCCACCAGCTCGATCGCGATGCCCGGTTCGGCCTGCTGCAGCGCGGCCAGCACCGGCGGCAGCAGGTAGCTCGCGGCCACGGTGCTGGTGGTGATGCGCACCGTGCCGGTGGTGGCCTG
>DATKJN010000270.1:0-8545 GCA_035543655.1 Burkholderiaceae bacterium
TCCCCGCCGGCCAGAGCGCGTAGGGCCCCGGCGTACACTGGTTGCCCCCTGCGAAAGCTGGAGCCACCATGCGTTTGATCGAATCCATCCTGGCCGATGCCGCCAGCATCGCCCAGATGCGTCGCGACATCCATGCGCACCCCGAGCTGTGCTTCGAGGAGCAGCGCACTTCCGACCTGATTGCGAAAGCACTCGCCGATTGGGGCATCCCGGTACACCGCGGCATGGGCAAGACCGGCGTTGTCGGCATCGTCAAGAACGGCAGTTCCAAGCGCGCGATCGGACTGCGCGCCGACATCGATGCGCTGCCGATGACCGAGTTGAATCGCTTCGAGCATGCCAGCCAACACGCCGGCAAGATGCATGCATGCGGCCACGATGGCCACACGGCAATGCTGCTGGCCGCAGCCAAGCACCTGAGCAAGCACCGCACCTTCGACGGCACGGTGGTCCTGGTGTTCCAGCCGGCCGAAGAGGGCGGCGGCGGCGCGCGCGAGATGATGAAGGACGGTCTGTTCGAGCAGTTCCCGATGGAGGCCATCTTCGGCGCGCACAACTGGCCCGGCATGGCGGTGGGGCAATTCGCGTTGCGCGACGGACCGGTGTTCGCATCGAGCAACGAGTTCAAGATCACCGTACAGGGCAAGGGTGCACACGGCGCCATGCCGCACAACGGCATCGATCCGGTCCCCGCGGCCTGCCAGATGGTGCAGGCGTTCCAGACCATCATCAGCCGCAACAAGCGGCCGATCGACACCGGCGTCATCTCGGTGACGATGATCCACACCGGCGAGGCGACCAACGTGATCCCCGAGGCGTGCGTGATGGAAGGCACCGTGCGCACCTTCACCACCGAAGTGCTGGACCTGATCGAGCGCCGCATGAAGACGATTGCCGAGTCGACGGCAGCGGCGTTCGAGTGCAGTTGCGACTTTCAGTTCGTGCGCAACTACCCGCCGACGATCAACCACAAGGCCGAAACCGATTTCGCGCGTTCGCTTCTCACCGACGTGGTGGGGGCCGAGAACGTGCACGACTTCGAGCCAACGATGGGCGCTGAGGATTTCAGCTACTTCCTGCAGGGCAAGCCGGGTTGCTATTTCCTGATCGGCAACGGCGACGGCGCGCACCGTCAGGGCGGCCACGGCATGGGGCCGTGCATGCTGCACAACCCGAGCTATGACTTCAACGACGACCTGATCCCGCTGGGCGCCACTGTGTGGGTGCGCCTGGCGGAAAAGTGGCTCGCGCCGCGTTGAGCGCGAAGCGCGCGCACGGCGCGCGCACGAGAGGGGGATCGACGCGATGACAGTGGTGGAGTGTTTCTCGCAGGCTTATGCCGAAGCGAGACAGAAGTTCCTGGGCGCGGCGCGCGGCGCTGGCTTGGCCGTGACCAGCCACGAGCACCCGCGGCGCGGGCGTGACGGCGAGGTGCTGGCCACCGACGTGGCGCGCCTGGGGTCGCCCGATGCCAAGAGCCTGCTGGTGCTCACCAGCGCCTGTCACGGCGTCGAAGGGTTCTGCGGCTCCGGCGTGCAGGTGTCCCTGCTCGGCGATGCGGCGTTTCGCGACGCAGCGCAACGCAACGGGGTGGCGGTGCTGTTCGTGCACGCGCTCAACCCCTACGGTTTCTCATGGTGGCGGCGCACCACGCATGAAAACGTCGACCTGAACCGCAACTTTCACGACTTCAGCAAGCCGTTGCCGGACAGCCCGGAATACGACGCGATCGCGCCGTGGATCGTGCCCGCGACCTGGCCACCCAATGCGGAAGTGCAGGCCCTCACCATGCGCTACATCGCGCAGTACGGCGAGAAGGGCTTCCAGGCCGCGATCTCGTCGGGTCAGCACGAATATCCCGATGGCCTGTTCTACGGCGGCCGCGATCCGAGTTGGAGCAACCGCACCGTGCGCCAGGTGCTGCGCGAGCACGGCCGGCGCTGCGCGCGCCTGGGCTGGATCGACCTGCACACCGGCCTCGGCCCCAGCGGCTTCGGCGAACGCATCTTCGCCTGCCGCGACGATGCGGCGGCGCTGAAACGGGCGCGCGCTTGGTGGGGCCAGGACGTGACCTCGATCTACGACGGCAGTTCGACTTCGGCCTTGCTCACCGGCTTGATGTGGCTGGCCGCGTACGAGGAGTGTGCGCAGGCCGAATACACCGGCATTGCGCTGGAGTACGGCACGCTGCCCGTGCTCGAGGTGATGAACGCGCTGCGCGCCGACCAGTGGCTGGAGAATCACCCCGATGCGCCGGCCGAGCAGGCCAAGGTGATCAAACGCCAGCTGCGCGACGCCTTCTATACCGACACCGACGCATGGAAAGAGATGATCGTCGCGCAGGCACGTGAGGCGTCTGTCCAGGCGCTCGATGGCTTGAAGCCGCGCTGACGCGCCGACCGCGCGCCGTCAGGCGCGTTCGTGCGGCCACCAACCTTGCGCCCGCAGCGCACGCTCGCTGGAGGCAGCGTCGCTGAACTGCAGCGCCTTCCAGCCGTGGCTCTGTGCGGCACGGACGTTGGCCTCGATGTCGTCGAGCAGCACGAGCTGTGCGCCAGACACGCCGAAACGTTCGCTGGCCAGCCGGTACATCGCCTCCTCCGGCTTGATCAGCTGCACGTGCGATGAGTACACGCCGCTGTGAAAGTGCGCCATCAGCTCGGGATGCGTGCGATCCAGGTGCTCGGCGTACAGGCGCGGCATGTTGGACAGGTAGTGCAGCGTCACGCCGGCCCGGTGCAGGCGCTTGAGCAGCGCCACCGTGTCTTCCTTCGGCGTCAGTGACGGGGGCACCGAATCGACCAGCTCGCGCACATTGGCCAGCGGCAGGCCCGTGCGCGCGGCGATGCGCTGCACCAGCTCGTCGGCTTCGAGCACGCCACGGTCGAATTGCGCCCAGTCGCCGCCGAAGCCTTGGAACACCGCAGCCACTGTGGCACGCGACGCCGCATCGTCGTGTGCGTGCAGCGGAAAGTGGCGTCGCACCAGTTGCATCGGCCGCCAGTTGAACAGCACGCCGCCGAAATCGAACACGATGCGCAGTGCGCCGTTGGCCTCCGTCATGGCGTCGATTGTCGCGCCCGCCAACGCCGCACGAACTCGCGCTGCGCGTCGGTCTCGGGAGATTGTCCGAGCAGCGCTTCACGCTTGTGCGCGATCACCTTCAGCGCGTCGCCGCCGGTGAAGCCCTGCTCCACCAGCCAGCAACCCACTGCCGTGCCGGTGCGGCCCACGCCGGCATGGCAATGCAGGTACACGCACGAGCCGCGTGCCAGCTCGTCGTCGAGGGTGTCCACGATGCGGCGCATCAGGCTCGCCCCGGGCACCGCGTAGTCGACGATGGCGAAGCCATGCCAGCGCGCGCGACCCTGCGCCTGCAGCGCGTAGGGCGCCAGCGCGCCGCTGTCGCGCGTGAGGTCGATGAAACAATCGACGCCGGCGGTCAGCAGCGCGTCGAGATGCAGCTCGGGATAGGCGCCCGCAAGGAAGCGCCCGGGCAGCACCCAATAACAATCGTTGTGCGGCAACTCGTGCGCGTCGCCGGCGGCGTGCAAAGCCTCGATGCTGGGGCGTGTCGCCACCGATGTGGACACCTTGTCGCGATCAGTGCGACAGGATCTTCGAGAGGAAGTCCTTCGCGCGCTCGGTCTTCGGATGGTTGAAGAAGTCCACCGGCGTGTTCTGTTCGACGATCTGGCCCTGGTCCATGAAGATGACGCGGTCGGCGGCCTGGCGCGCGAAGCCCATCTCGTGCGTGACGCACAACATCGTGATGCCCTGCTTGGCCAGGTCGATCATCACCTCGAGCACTTCGTTGATCATCTCGGGATCCAGCGCCGAAGTCGGCTCGTCGAACAGCATGATCTTCGGCGTGAGGCACAGCGCGCGCGCAATCGCCACGCGCTGCTGCTGGCCGCCGGAGAGTTGCAGCGGGTACTTCTGCGCCTGCTCGGCGATGCGCACGCGCGTGAGCTGCGTCATCGCCTTCTCTTCGGCCTCCTTCTTCGGCATCTTGCCGACCCACATCGGCGCCAGCGTGAGGTTCTCCAGCACGGTCAGGTGCGGAAAGAGGTTGAACTGCTGGAACACCATGCCGACGTTGCGGCGCACCGCGTCGACCGCTTTCACGTCGTCGGTCAGTTCGATGCCGTCGACGACGAGGCGGCCCTGCTGGTGCTCCTCGAGCCGGTTGATGCAGCGGATCAGCGTGGATTTGCCCGAGCCCGACGGGCCGCAGATCACGATGCGCTCGCCCTTGGCCACGCTCAGCTGGATGTCGCGCAGCACGTGGAACTGGCCGTACCACTTGCTGACCCCCTCGAACGAAATGATTGGCGTGTTGTCGCTCATTTGGATCCTCCGGCCTGGCGGCCTCCGGTATGCGCCTTGGGAGCGGCCCGGGGGCTCATGCTCGCGTCACCCTCGCGGTGTTCGGTTTATTGGCGGCGCATGCCGGTGTTGAGATAGCCCTCGACCCAGCGGCTGTAGCGCGACAGTGCGAAGCAGCAGACGAAGTACACCCCCGCGACGAACAACTGGCCCTCGAGGAAGAACTTGCGCCAGTCGGCGTCGCCGAGTGCGAGTTGCAGTGCACCGGTCAGGTCGTACAGGCTGACGATGGTGACCAGCGAGGTGTCCTTGAACACGCTGATGAAGCTGTTGACGATGGCCGGTATCACCAGGCGCAGCGCTTGAGGCAGCACGATCTTGCGGGTGGTCTGCCAGTAGGTGAGGCCGAGCGCCTGCGCCGCCTCGACCTGGCCCTTGGGCAGCGCCTGCAGGCCGCCGCGCACCACTTCGGCGAGGTAGGCCGCGGCGAACAGCGTCATGCCCACCAGCACGCGCAGCAGCACGTCGATCGTGGTGCCTTGCGGCATGAACAGCGGGAACATGAACGACGCCATGAACAACACCGAGATCAACGGCACGCCGCGGATCAGCTCGACGTACATCACGCACACGGCGCGGATCGCCGGCAGCTTGGAGCTGCGCCCGAGCGCCACCAGGATCGCGAGCGGAAACGCCACCGCCAGGCTCACCACCGACAAGGCCAGCGTCAACGGAAACCCGCCCCAGCGCGAGGTCTCGACCGGCGTGAGGCCGAACACGCCACCGCGCATCAGCATGAAGCACACCGCAAGCACCAGCACCCACAACGGCGCCAGCCACGGCTTCCAAAACGGACGCAGGCAACTGGCGACCAGCAGCGCGATCATGAGCGCGCAGGCGGCGAGAGGACGCCACTGCTCCTCGAACGGATAGCGCCCGAACAGGATCAGCCGGCCTTTCTCGGTGACGACGCCCCAACAAGCGCCCACGCCGTGCGCGGCACGGCAGGCCGCATTGTCCGGCGCGACGACCGCGTGCCACACCGACCAGCCGAGCAGCGGCGGCACCAGCCAAAGCAGGATCGCGACCGTGATCAGCGTGGCCAGCGTGTTGATCCAGCCGTCGAAGAAGTTGCGCTTGATCCAGGCCAGCGCACCTCGCGTGTCCACCGGCGGCGGACGGCTTTCGATCGGCGCGAACACGACGGCGTCGGCCACGACCTATCTCTCTTTGATCGCCGCGCGGCGGTTGTACCAGTTCATCAGCGCCGAGGTCAGCAGCGACAACGTGAGGTAGCACGCCATCACGATGGCGATGCATTCGATCGCGCGCCCGGTCTGATTGAGCGAGGTATTGGAGATCGACACCAGGTCCGGATAGCCCACCGCAACCGCCAGCGACGAGTTCTTGGTCAGGTTGAGGTACTGGTTCGTCATCGGCGGGATGATCACGCGCAACGCCTGCGGCAGTTGCACCAGGCGCAGCTCCTTGGCCCGCGCGAGGCCGAGCGACACGCTGGCCTCGTGCTGGCCGTAGGGCACCGACTGGATGCCGGCGCGCACCACCTCGGCGATGTAGGCCGCGGTGTAGATCGTCAAGCCAAGCAACACGGTGAGGAACTCGGGTGTCACCGAGCCGCCGCCGACCACGTTGATCTCGGTCTTCTCCGGTGTGTCGAGGACCGATGGCGCACCGCCGATCAGCCAGCCCGCCGCCGTGGCAATGACCAGGATGAGGATCGCCGGCACGATGAACATCGGCGCATCGCCGGTGGCCGCGCGCCGCGCGGTCACGTAGCGGCCCCAACCCCAAATGCCGACCAACCCGACCACGAAGCCGAGCAGCGAGACCCAATGGCCCGGTGCCCACTCCGGGTGCGGGAACTGCAAGCCGTTCTTGCTGAAGAACACGCCGGGCATCGGATGCAGCGCCTCTTCGATCGGCGGCAGCATCTCGGTGAGCACGAAATACCAGATGAACAACTGCAGCAGCAACGGCACGTTGCGGAAGAAGTCGACGTAGGCGCCGCTCAGTGAGCGCACCAGCAAATTGCGCGACAGCCGGCCGATGCCCACCAACGTGCCGAGGAGCGTGGCCATGATGATGCCGAGGATGGCCACGCGAAACGTGTTCGACAGCCCCACCAAGAAGGCCTTGCCGTAGCTCTCCGACGAGTCGAACGGCACCACGCTCTCGCCGATGCCGAAGCCGGCCGGCTGCGTGATGAAGTCGAAGCCGCTCTTGATGCCGCGCACGCGCATGTTCTCCAGCGTGTTGGAGAACAGATACGCGCCCGCAGCGAAGATCAGCCCGAGCACGATCACCTGGTACAGCACGCCTCGAAAGGCCTTGCTGCGCCAGGACCAGGATCGGGTCTTCGGAGGTGGGGTGGCCATGAAACGGAGACGAAGGCGGGTTCGCCTTGCGGCGAACCCTGTCCGGTTGTTTCCTTACCTCACCGGGGGCGCATACATGTAGCCGCCCTTGCTCCACAGGTTGTTGGCGCCGCGCGGCAGCTTGAGCGCCGACTTCGGCCCGACGTTGCGCTCGAAGATCTCGCCGTAGTTGCCGGTGGCCTTGATGGCGCGATACGCCCAGTCCTTGTCGAGGCCGAGCAGCTTGCCGGTGTCTTCCGACGTGCCCAGGATGCGCTGCACCACCGGGTCTTTGCTTTCGGCCTTCATCTGGTCGACGTTGGCTTGCGTGATGCCGTACTCCTCGGCTTCGATCAGCGCGAACACCACCCACTTGGCGATGGCGAAGAACTCGTCGTCGCCGCGGCGCACGCTGGGGCCGAGCGGCTCCTTGGAGATCAGCTCGGGCAGGATCACGTGATCCTCGGGGTTGCCGGCTTCCTTGTTGCGCACCGACGCGAGGCCCGATGCATCGGTGGTGTAGGCCTGGCACCGGCCGGCGAAGTACGCCTTGTTGGTGGCCTCCTGCGTCTCGAACACCACCGGCTTCATGTTGAGGCCAGCCGACTTGGAATAGTCGTTGAGGTTCTTTTCGGTGGTGGTGCCCGACTGCACGCACACCGTGGCGCCCTTCAGCTGCTTGGCCGAGGTGATCTTGCTCTTCTTGGTGACCATGAAACCCTGGCCGTCGTAGTAGGTGGTGCCGGTGAAGTGCAGACCCAGCGACGCGTCGCGCGTCAGCGTCCAGGTGGTGTTGCGCGACAGGATGTCGACCTCACCCGACTGCAACGCCGCGAAGCGCTGCGAGGCATTGAGCGGCACCCACTTGATCTTGGTGGCGTCGTTCAGCACGGTGGCGGCAAGCGCCTTGCACACGTCGACATCCAGCCCGGTCCAGTTGCCTTGGCTGTCGGCCGACGAGAAGCCCGGCAGGCTGGGGTTGACGCCGCAGACGAGCTGGCCGCGCTGTTTGATGGCATCGAGGGTCTTGCCGGCGTGCGCAGCCCCGACGAACGCGAGGGCGAGCACGGCGGCCACGGCATGTTTGAGCATGTAGGGTTCTCCTGCTGGGTTGGGAATGCCGGGATTGTCCCGAGCCGACCGGGCCCGGCATACCGAGCAAACACCGATGCAGGGATCGTGCCCGCTGCAAAGAAGCTAACGCAATCGGCGCATAAGAGCGGCTGTGGACGCGTCCAACCCCGTGGTATCCCCAGTGTCGAAGCGCGGCAGCAGCTGATTGCACAGCGATTTGCCCAGTTCGACACCCCATTGATCAAAGCTGTTGATGCCCCAGACCGCGCCACTGGTGAACACCCTGTGCTCGTACAGGGCCACGAGCGCACCCATGCTGCGCGGCGTCAGCGCATCCAGCACCAGCGTCGTGCTCGGCCGGTTGCCCGGGAAACTGCGATGGCGCGCCAGCGTGTCAGGATCGATCGCGCTCGATGCCGTCGGCGCGCGCTCGCGCCGCGCCTCGTCGAACGTCTTGCCGAGCATCAGGGCCTGGCTCTGCGCCAGGCAGTTGGCCAGGGCCTTCACATGGAGCGCGGTGTGCGAATGCGACGGCGTGCGCACGGCGATGAACTCCACCGGGACCACGTCGGTGCCCTGGTGCAGCATCTGAAAGAACGCATGCTGGCCGTTGGTACCCGGCTCGCCCCACACCACCGCGCTGGTGTCGTAGGGCACGGTCTCGCCGGCGAGATCGACCCCTTTGCCGTTGGACTCCATCTCGAGTTGCTGCAGGTAGGCCGGCAGGCGCTTCAGGCCTTGGTGGTACGGCGCCACCGAACGGCTGG
>DATKJN010000271.1:0-2741 GCA_035543655.1 Burkholderiaceae bacterium
TCCAGCAGTCGATTGCGGGCCGCATCATACGCGCGCGCCAGCGCCTGCTCGAACGCGAAGGCATCGGATGAGCCATGGGCTTTGAACACCAGCCCCTTCAGGCCAAGCAGCGCACCGCCGCTGTAACGGCGGTGGTCAACACGCGCCTTGAAATGATTCAGCACTGGCAACGCGGCCAGCGCGGCCAGCTTGGTGAGGATGTTGCGACCGAACTCCTCGCGGATCATGCCGCCCAACATCGCAGCCAAGCCTTCGGAAGTCTTGAGCATCACGTTGCCGACGAAGCCATCGCACACCACGATGTCTGTGGTGCCCTTGAAGATGTCGTTGCCTTCGACATTGCCGTGGAAGTTGAGGTGCCCGTCCGCGGCGGCCGTGCGCAACAAGTCGGCGGCGCGCTTGATTGTTTCGCTGCCCTTGATGGCTTCCTCGCCGATGTTGAGCAGGCCGACGCTGGGGTTCTCATTGCCGCTGAGTGCGCTGGCAAGCGCGCTGCCCATGACCGCGAATTGCAGCAGGTGCTCGGCGGTGCAATCCACGTTGGCGCCGAGGTCGAGCACCTGGGTGAAGCGCCCCTGGGCGTTGGGCAGATAGGCCGCAATCGCCGGTCGATCGATGCCCTCCACGGTCTTCAACAAATAGCGCGCCACCGCCATCAGCGCGCCGGTATTGCCCGCCGACACACAAGCTTGCGCCAGCGCGTTGTCGGCCTCGCCGGCCTTGACCTGCGCGATCGCCACGCGCAGCGAGGAATCCTTCTTGCGCCGCATCGCCACTTCGATCGGGTCGTCCATCGCGACGACTTCCGAGGCAGTGACCGGCTTGCAACGCTCCCAGCCGTGCGCCGACGCCAGCGCCGCTGCCGTGCCGACAAGGATCAGTTCAGCCTGCGGATGGGAGGCGAGAAACGCCTTGCATGCCGGCAGCGTGGCCGACGGACCGTGGTCGCCGCCCATGCAATCGACGGCGATGCACACACGCGCGAGGGGCTGGAGAGGACTCACTCGCTACAGACGGTAGGCCATGCGCATGCGGGCCGCAAGCGGGCGCGACCCGGGGGCCCGCAGCGGCCGGCACGCCGACGCGATGGTGTCAGGTGTCCGACTTGGACTTCAGCACCTTGCGGCCACGGTAGAAACCGGTCGGGCTGATGTGATGGCGCAGGTGCACCTCGCCGGTGGTCGGCTCGATGCCGGTACCGGGCGTGCTCAGAGCGTTGTGCGCGCGGTGCATGCCACGTTTCGACGGTGACTTCTTGTTCTGCTGAACAGCCATGGGGTTCTCCGGTGCAAACCACCCGGTCGGCGCACGTTGCTTTCGCTGCCGGGGTGCGGCTGGGGCTCGCGGGCTCACTGCCCTTGGCGTCACCCCAGGAAAAGCTGCGGATTATAGCAACCCGGCCATCAGGGCAGGACGGGTTGCTGCGGCTCAGGGCTTGGCGGTGCGACCTTTCAGGTTCGCCAGCACTGAAAATGGGTTTTCCGCCGGTTCAGTATCGCCCTGGTGCGCCGGCTGGGCGCAACGTTCATGGCGCGGAACCAGCGGCCAAGCCAATAGCAACTCGTCTTCGATCAGCTCGATCAGATCGAACGATGGGCCGAACGCCAACACGTCGTCCTCACTGTCGGTGTCGAGCGCCTCGGCCTCGCTCTCGGTCGGCACGAAGCGGAAGGACCGGTCGATCTCGACCAGCATGCTGAAAGGCTGAAGGCAGCGCTGGCATACGGGCCAGCCTTGCGCTGCCGCTCGCAGGTGCACCCAGTGCTGCGGCGCCCCGCCGCTGACCTGACGCTTCTCGCCATGCGCCGACCAGCGCACGGGCGGCGCCCGGACGTCAGCGGGCGGCGACTGCATTTCGCGCCAGCGTTCGAGCGCGATCGCATCGATCTCGCCGTCGAGCCGGCCCGCTTCGTCCGCCAGCGCCGCAACGTCGAGCTTGTGCGGATCCGACCTGCGCGTTGCCATCCGAACCAGTGTACGGGGTGCCCGCGATGGGACAATCAGCCCGTGACGCGCCGGCTGATCCTCGCTTCCACGTCGCCCTATCGACGCGAGCTGCTGGCGCGCCTGCGGGTTGCGTTCGATGCCATCGCGCCCGAAGTGGATGAAGCCGCGCTGCCCGACGAGTCGCCGTTGGCACTGGCACAGCGCCTCGCGGTGCACAAAGCCCAGGCCGTGGCGACACGGTATCCCGATGCCGTGGTGATCGGATCGGACCAGGTGGCCGACTTGCAGGGGCAGGCGCTCGGCAAACCCGGCACGCACGAACGGGCGGTGCAACAGCTGCGCACGATGCGCGGGTGTGATGTGCGCTTTCACACCGCTGTTGCCGTGCTCTGCGTCAACGCCCCTTTTCACCAGCAAATGGTCAACACGGTCCGGGTGCGGTTTCGCAATCTCACCGACGACGAGATCGAGCGCTATCTGCGGCTGGAGCAGCCCTACGACTGCGCCGGCAGCGCCAAGTGCGAAACCCTGGGCATCGCACTCGTCGAGGCGATCGAATCCGACGACCCGACCGCGCTGGTTGGGCTGCCGCTGATTGGCACCAGCGCCATGCTGCGCGCCGCGGGTGTGGACCCGCTGGCCGGCGCGTGATGGCCGCACCCGACAAGCCGCGCCAGGGCACGTTGGTGCTCGTGCCGAACGCGCTGGACTTCGGTGCACAGGAGCTGGCTGGCCTGGACGCCCACCTGCCGCTCGCGGTCATCCAGCGCGCCGCCACGCTGACCCATTGGGTG
>DATKJN010000272.1:0-8406 GCA_035543655.1 Burkholderiaceae bacterium
CCGTTCACGATGCTGCAGCAGGCGCAGAACGACCACTACAAGAGCGAGGAAGAGGCGGCGATGGACTACGCGGTCGCCGTCAACGCCGAGATCAAGGACCTGTTTGCCGCCGGTGCCGACGTGGTGCAGATCGACGAACCCTACATGCAGGCGCGGCCGGAGAAAGCGCGCCAGTACGGGCTGCAGGCGCTCAACCGTGCGCTCGAAGGCGTGACCGGCACGACCGCCGTGCACATCTGCTTCGGCTACGCGGCCATCATCCACCAGCGGCCGAGCGGCTATTCGTTCCTGCCCGAACTGGCGCAGTGCAGCTGCAAGCAGGTGTCGATCGAGACCGCGCAGTCCAAGCTCGACTGCTCGGCGCTCACGCCGCTGGCCGGCAAGCACGTGATGGTGGGTTGCATCGACCTCGAGGACCCGAACGTCGAGACAGCCGACACCGTGGTGCAGCGCATCGAGCGCGCGTTGCCCTATGTGAAGCGCGAGCACGTGATCCTCGCGCCCGATTGCGGCATGAAGTACCTGCCGCGCGAACGCGCCATCGGCAAGCTCCAGGCCATGGTCGAGGCCGCGAAGATCCTGCGCCAGAAGTACAGCTGAGGCGCCCTCAGGTGCGCCACGGCAACGGCAGCGCGCTGCCGTCGGGCAGGTAGGTCTGCACCGGGCTGCCGCCGAACACGCCGACGATCTCCAGCGGCTGATCGCCCGCGTTGAAGATCTGGTGCATCGACTCGCGCGGCAGCACCAGCGTCTCGCCCCCGTGGAAGGGATGCACCTTGCCGTCGATGTGCAGCTCGCCGCGCCCCGACAGGCACAGCACCACCTCGTCGATGTCGTGGCGGTGCGGCGGCGTGGCGGCGCTGGCGGCCACGCTCTGGCGCCACACCGACAGCTGCTGCAGGCCGTCGTCCTGGCCGGCCCAGGTGGCATGGGAGACACCTGGGATCGGCGTGGCGGCGGGTGGGGTTTGGGGAATCACGTTCATCGAAGCCTCCTGTCGAAGAGGCAGCCAGTTTCGGGTTCATCAATTGATTCGCGAAGGCCTTCACTTGCCGCAACATTGACGACAAAATGTCGGCAATCGACAGCGCAGCGATGAAGGGTTTCCAGCAGTTCCTCGCCTTCGCCGAGACCGCCAAACACGGCAGCTTCGCGGCCGCCGCTCGCGAGCTCGGAGGTGCGCCGTCGACCATCGCCAAGGCGGTGGCGCGGCTGGAGTCGTCGTTGCGCGTCAAGCTGTTCCATCGCACCACGCGCCAGGTGAGCCTCACGCCCGATGGCGAACGGCTGTTCCAGCGCTGCCAGCGCGTGTTGACCGAACTCGACGAGCTCGAGGCCGACGCTGCCGGCGCGCGCGCCGAAGTCGTGGGCACGTTGCGCATCGACATGCCGATCGTCTACGGCAAGCAGGTGGTGATGCCGGTGCTGGCCGAGTTGCGCCGGCGCCATCCGAGGCTGCAGCTCGACGTGCGCCTGCAGGACGGTTTCGCCGACCTGGTGCGCGACAGCATCGACGTGGCGGTGCGCGTCGGCGAGCTGCAAGACTCGACTCTGGTCGCGCGGCGCTTCGACCGCCAGACGCTGGTGCTGTGCGCGAGCCCGCGCTACCTGGCCGAGCAGGGCACGCCCCGAACGGTCGATGACCTGAAGTCGCACGCCGCGGTGGTGTTCCGGATGCCCACCAGCGGCCGCAACCGGCCGTGGCAGCTGCGCCAGCGCGACCGGCCAGTGGAGCTCCAGCCCGGCACCTCGGTGCGCATCAACGACGGCGAAGGCTTGGTGGCCGCGGCCTGCCTCGGCCTGGGCCTGGTGCAGGTGCCCGACTACATGGCCGCGGCCGAGCTGCGACGCGGCGACTTGATCGAGGTGCTGCCGTCGTGCCGCCCGGAGGCGCAGCCGATCAGCGCGGTGGTTCCGTCGGGGCGGCTGGTGCCGGCGCGAGTGCGCGTGTTGCTCGAAGCGCTCAAGCCCTTGGGCCGGCGCAAAGGCTAGTGCGGCGGTCGGCGGCGGGCCGCCCCCGAGCCGACGGCTCCACCTCGGGGGGGCGCGCCCGCAGTGAGCAAAGGGTTCGCTTCACGCGGTGAGCCGCTTCACGCCGCGCAGCTCGCACGCGTAGACCGCATTGCGCAGCGCGGCGATCGCCTCGTAGCGCGTGAAGCTGCGCCGCCACGCCAGCACCACGCGGCGCGACGGCACCGGCGCGTCGAACGCGATGTACTTCACGTGCTCCTGCGCCTCGCGCGGCACGCTCAACTTGGGCACCACCGTCACGCCCATGCCGGAGGCCACCATGTGCTTGATGGTCTCGAGCGACGAGCCCTCGAAGCTCTTGCGCATGCCATCGGTGTCGGTGGAGAAGCGCGCGAACTCCGGGCACACCTCGAGCACCTGGTCGCGAAAGCAGTGGCCGGTGCCGAGCAACAGCATCGTCTCGCGCTTCAGCTCTTCGGCCGACATCGACTTGCGCTTGGCCAGGGCATGCGTCTTGGGCACCGCCACCATGAATGGCTCGTCGTACAGACCGGCGATCGCCAGCCCGGTGTCGGGAAAGGGCTCGGCCATGATGGCGCAATCGAGCTCGCCGGTGCGCAACATGTCGAGCAGCTTGACGGTGAAGTTCTCCTGCAGCATCAGCGGCATCTGCGGCGTCAGGTGGATCGCATGCTTCACCAGCTCGGGCAGCAGGTACGGCCCGATGGTGTAGATGATGCCCAGCTTCAGCGGCCCGGCCAGCGGATCCTTGCCGCGCTTGGCGATCTCCTTGATCGCCGCGGCCTGTTCGATCACCTGCTGCGCCTGCCGCACGATGGACTCGCCGAGCGGCGTCACGCTGATCTCGTTGGCGCCGCGTTCGAAGATCTTCACGTCGAGCTCTTCTTCGAGCTTCTTGATCGCCACGCTCAGTGTGGGCTGCGAAACGAAGCACGCTTCGGCGGCACGGCCGAAGTGGCGCTCGCGGGCCACGGCAACGATGTAGCGCAGTTCGGTCAGCGTCATGCCGGCATTGTCGACGAAGCCGGCGCTCGGTATTGCTCAGTGCGCTGTGCGGTATCGCGTCGGTCGACAGCGCGGTTGCACGTTGGCGTGAACCAGACGCTTGCGAATACTGCGCGGCGCGGCATGTGCCGCGCCCTGAAAGCGTCTATGGACCCAAGCTTGCGTGTCACGCGTTCACGACCCAAGTCTCACCGCATTGCCGCTGTCGCCGCGTTCGGCCTCGCCGCGTTGCTCGGCGCCTGCGTCGCGGTGCCGATCGATGCACGCACCGGAGCACCGCTGGCGTGGCCGCCGGTGACCGGCAATCCCACCGCGCCGGCCGGCGTGCCGGTGCCGATGCCGGTGGCACCGGCCGCGCCGGTGTCCTACACCGCGCGCCTGTATCCGATCAACGACATCGCCAACCGCGCCGGCATGCTGACCGCGATCGTGACCGATGGGCACGGTGGCCGCGGCTCGTTCTCGCTGAGCTACCTGGGCGATGCGATGCAGGGCGAAGCCACGCGCGTCGAGGGACAGCAGGCAGGTTTTGGACGCATCCACCGCGAGGTGCTGGGGCTGCAGGCCGTCACGGTGCAAGGCCGTCGCGGCATCGCCAATGCCTACGGCGCGCGCGGCGTCAACGCGCAATGCGAGTACGTGCTGAGCGGCCCGTCACAAGGCACCGGCGCGTGTCTGTTCTCCGACGGCGCGCGCTATCAGCTGCACTTCGGCTGATCAGCCCGGCGGCTCAGCGCTCACGTCCGGCTCAAGCCTTGAAGTATTCGGCTTTGCCGCCGAGCCAGCGCTCGACGTGGGCACGTGCCGCGTCGGGGTGTTCATCGAGCAGCCGGGGCGCCACCGCGCGCGCGTGTTGCAGCAGCGGCGCGTCTTCGGCCAGGTCGGCGAATCGCAGCAGCGCGTCGCCGCTCTGGCGCGCGCCCATGAACTCGCCCGGCCCGCGGATCTCCAGATCGCGGCGCGCGATCTGAAAGCCATCGTGGGTCTCGACGATCGCGCGCAGCCGCTCCTTCGCGGTGGGCGAGAGCGGCCCGCTGTACAGCAACACGCACACGCTGGCTTCGGTGCCGCGGCCAATGCGACCGCGCAGCTGGTGCAGCTGCGCAAGCCCGAATCGTTCGGCATGTTCGATCACCATCAGGCTGGCGTTCGGCACGTCGACGCCGACCTCGATCACCGTGGTCGATACCATCACCTGCATCTGCCCGCCGGTGAACAGGCTCATCACCGCGGCCTTCTCGGCCGCCGGCATGCGGCCGTGCAAGAGGCCCACCATCCGATCCGGCAGGGCCGCGCACAGCTCTTCGTGCGTGGCGGTGGCGTTCTTCAGGTCGAGCGATTCCGACTCCTCGATCAGCGGGCACACCCAGTACACCTGACGGCGCTGCGCCACCTCGTCGCGGATGCGCGCCACCACCTCGTTGCGCTTGCTGTCGGCGAACAGCTTGGTCACCACCGGCTGCCGGCCCGGCGGCAGCTCGTCGATGGTGCTGACGTCGAGGTCGGCGAAGTAGCTCATCGCCAGCGTGCGCGGGATCGGCGTGGCGCTCATCATCAGCAGATGAGGTTCCAGCCCCTGCAGCGCGAGCTTGCGCCGCAGCTGCAGACGCTGCTGCACGCCGAAGCGGTGCTGCTCATCGACGATCGCCAGCCCGAGCTTGGCAAAGCGCACGTCGTCCTGGATCACCGCGTGCGTGCCGATCACCAGCGACGCCTCGCCGCTGGCCACGCGCTCGACCATCTGAGCGCGCCCCTTGCCCTTGCGGCTGCCGGTCAGCCACGCCATGCCGACGTCGAGCGGCGCCAGCCACTGCACCAGCTTGCGAAAGTGCTGCTCGGCCAGGATCTCGGTGGGCGCCATCAATGCGCACTGCCAGCCCGATTCGATCGCCAACGCGGCGGCGAGCGCGGCCACCACGGTCTTGCCCGAGCCGACGTCGCCTTGCAGCAGGCGGTGCATCGGCTTGGGCAAGGCAAGGTCGGCAGCGATCTCGCGCACCACGCGTTGCTGCGCCGCCGTCAGCGTGAACGGCAGCGCCGCGAGCAAACGGTCGCGCAAGCCGTCGCGCGTGCCGCGCAGCACGGGCGCCTTCAAGTGCGCGCGTTCGCGGCGCGCTTCGTGCTGCGACAGCTGCTGGGCCAGCAGCTCCTCGAACTTCAGTCGCTGCCACGCCGGGTCGGCGTGATCTGTCAGCGCCGCCAGCGACGCATCGGGCGGCGGGTGGTGCAGCCGCTGCACCGCCTGGCGCAACGACGGCACGCCGGGCGGCAATACATCGGGCGGCAACACCTCGGCCAGCGGCGCGCGCGACAGGGCCGAGGCGATCGCCTTGCGCAGGTAGGCCTGCGGCAGCTGCGACACCGTGGGGTACACCGGGGTCAGCGTGCCGGACAGCGGCGTGTTCGCGTCGACCGCCTTGAACACCGGGTGCACCATCTCGCGGCCGAAAAAGCCCACGCGCAGCTCGCCGCGCGCGCGCAGGCGCGTGCCGCGTGACAGGGTCTTCTGGTGCGACGGATAGAAGTTCATGAAGCGCAACACCAGCGTGCCGCTGTCGTCCTGGATGCGCGCCACCAGCTGGCGGCGCGGCCGGAACTCGACGCGCGCGTCGGTGACCACGCCTTCCACCTGCGCCGATTCGCCGTCGTGGGCATCGGCGATGCGCGTGAGCCGGGTCTCATCTTCGTAACGCAGCGGCAGGTGCAGCGCGAGGTCGATGTCGCGCGTCAGGCCCAAACGCTCCAATGCACGGGCCGGACCCGATGCGCGTGTGACCACCCCGGCTTGGGGTATCGTGCGTTCTTGTGCGGGCGCCTCGGCCATGGAACCATTGTCGCCCGTGACAGATCATCAAGGCCGGTACAGCCTTCAGTCCGACGGATGCCGTTCACCACCTACACGCTCGGCGATTTCGACTTCAGCCTTCCCGAAGGCCTGATCGCGCAGCAGCCGGCGCCGCAACGCAGTGCGTCGCGCCTGCTCGACGGACGCGGCAACGTGCCCGCCGACCGCCGGTTCCGCGACCTGCCGTCGCTGTTGAATGCCGGCGACCTCATGGTGTTCAACGACACCCGCGTGATCAAGGCGCGCCTGTTCGGCGAGAAGCCCACCGGCGGCGCGGTCGAAGCGCTGATCGAGCGCATCGCACCCGGACAGCGCGTGATCGCGCAGTTGCGCGTCAGCAAGGCGCCTCGGCCTGGCACGACGATCCGCTTTGCCGATGCGTTCGACGCCGAGGTGGTCGGCCGCACGGGTGGTGACCGCTCGATGTTCGAGCTGCAATTTCCGTCGGACCCATTCGCCTTGCTCGAGCAGCATGGCCATGTGCCGCTGCCGCCGTACATCGCGCACGCGGACAGTGCAGTCGACCACGAGCGCTACCAGAGCGTGTTCGCGCAGCGCCCCGGCGCGGTGGCAGCGCCGACCGCATCTTTGCATTTCGACGAGGCGGTATTGGGCGCGCTCGATGCACGCGGCGTGGCGCGTGCGTCGATCACACTGCACGTCGGCGCCGGCACCTTCCAGCCGGTGCGCAGCGACGACCTGGCAGAACACCGCATGCACAGCGAGTGGTACGAGGTGCCCAAGGAGACCGTGCTGGCGATCGAGTCCGTGCGGGCGCGCGGTGGCCGCGTGGTCGCGGTGGGGACGACCGCATTGCGTGCTCTCGAATCCGCTGCCTTGCTTGGCGGTGCCGGACGGCCGCTCGTGACGGGGGCACGCGAAACCGAACTCTTCATCACGCCGGGCTTCCAGTTCCGCGTGGTCGACGCGCTGGTCACCAACTTCCATCTACCGAAGAGCACGCTGTTGATGCTGGTGTGCGCATTCGCCGGCTACGAGCACGTGCGTGCGCTGTACCGCCACGCGATCGAGGCGCGCTACCGCTTCTTCAGCTACGGCGACGCGATGCTGCTCAGTCGGCTTTGAGACTCACGGCGACAATCGCTGCATGCTGCATTTCGAATTGCTGGCCAGCGAGGGCCTGGCGCGGCGCGCGCGCCTGACCTTGAACCACGGCGTGGTCGACACGCCGCAATTCATGCCGGTGGGCACCTACGGCAGCGTGAAAGGCGTGCTGCCGAGCGCGCTCGAGGCGATGGGCGCACAGATCATCCTCGGCAACACGTTTCATCTGTGGCTGCGCCCCGGCACCGACGTGATCCAGCGCTTCAGCGGGCTGCACCGGTTCGAAGGCTGGAACGGCTCGATGCTCACCGACTCCGGCGGCTTCCAGGTGTGGTCGCTCGGCGCGATGCGCAAGATCAGCGAAGAGGGCGTTCGCTTCGCCTCTCCCGTCAACGGCGACAAGCTGCTGCTGACACCCGAGATCAGCATGCAGATCCAGCGCGTGCTGAACAGCGACGTCGTGATGCAGTTCGACGAATGCACGCCGTACGAGACCGAGGGACGCATCACGAACAACGACGAGGCACGTGCGTCGATGGAGCTGTCGCTGCGTTGGGCGCGGCGCTGCATTGCCGAATTCGAGCGCTTGGGCAATCCCAACGCACTGTTCGGCATCGTGCAGGGCGGCATGTTCGAGGGGCTGCGCGAGGAGTCGCTGGCGCAGCTGGTGGAGCTCGACCTGCCGGGCTACGCGATCGGCGGGGTCAGCGTCGGCGAGCCGAAGGAGGACATGCGCCGCATCGTTGCGCACACACCGCACCGGTTGCCGGCACACAAGCCACGCTACCTGATGGGCGTGGGCACGCCGGAAGATCTGGTCGAGGGCGTGGCCCAGGGCGTGGATCTGTTCGATTGTGTGATGCCAACGCGCAATGCGCGCAACGGCCACCTCTTCACGCGATTTGGCGACCTGCGGCTGCGCAACGCACGCCACAAAGACGATCCGCATCCGATCGACGACACCTGCCGCTGCCACGCGTGTGCGAGCGGTTTTTCGCGCGCCTACCTGCATCACCTGGATCGCTGCGGCGAGATGCTGGCGCCGATGCTGACCAGCATCCACAACCTGCACTTCTACCTGACCCTGATGCGCGAGATGCGCGAGGCGATCGAGCAGCAGCGCTTCGCGGCATGGCGCGCGCAGTTCCAGGCAGACCGCGCACGCGGCATCTGATGCC
Source organism: Burkholderiaceae bacterium (assembly GCA_035543655.1). Lineage (GTDB taxonomy): Bacteria > Pseudomonadota > Gammaproteobacteria > Burkholderiales > Burkholderiaceae_C > JAEUPI01. Next base: position 8,086 of record DATKJN010000272.1, read on the forward strand.
GCGCGTCAGACCGGCAACAGCCGCGTCACGCGCCGGTGGGCGTGGAAGCCATCGAGCTCGGTGCGCAGGCGCTCCAATGTTTGCGCACGCTCGTCGCGATAGAACAGGTTGTGGCTCTCGAACGGGATCAAGCGGCCGTCGGGCCGCGCGATGTGGATGCAGCTTTTCTTGAGCGCGCGAATGTCGAGCGACAGCGCGTCCATGAACTGCACGATCAGCACGCGAAACACGTTTCGATAGTTGAGCTCGCTCGGCGCCTGGATCTGCGGCAGGCAGCACATCAGCTCGCTCAGGCAGCCGGCCTGCGATTCGGGCGAGTGG
>DATKJN010000273.1:0-3483 GCA_035543655.1 Burkholderiaceae bacterium
GCCGCGCTGTGACAGGCATCGTTGCCCCCACCGCACGCGCCTGAAGGCCCCGGGCACGGCGCCGGCGCGGTCGCAATGTTTTAATCACGCCCCCAACAAGACACGAGGCGCGACGCCATGGCCTACATGCTGTTGATGATCGAGCCGCCCGAGCAGCGCCGCACGCGCACGCGCGCGGAAGGCGAGGCGGTGTTCGCCCGCATGCTGCAGTTCGCCGAGGAGCTCAAGTCCCAAGGGGTGCTGCGCGGCGTGGAATCGCTGTCGGCGCACTCGCAGGCGGCGCGCGTGCAGGTGCGTGCCGGCCAGCCACGCGTGGTCGATGGTCCGTTCGCCGAGGCCAAGGAGATGATCGGCGGCTTCTATCTGATCGACGTGCCGTCGCGCGAGCAGGCGATCGCCATCGCGCAGCGTTGTCCGGCGGCCGAATGGTGCACGGTCGAAGTGCGCTCGCTCGGCCCCTGTTACGACGAGAGCAACGCCTGAGCTGGTTCGCCTAGGGCTGTCGAAAACAGCGCCCGTGGTTCGTCGTGTGAATGAGGCCTGGAGCCATCGATCCCGGGCCTCGAAATTGGAGCACGACCATGCGATTCATGATTCTGGTGAAGGCCACGCGCGAGACCGAGCGCGGCGTGATGCCGGGCGAGGCGCTGATCGCCTCGATGGCAGAGTTCCACGAGCAACTCGCCAAGGCCGGCGTGCTGCTCGATGCCTCGGGCCTGCAGCCCAGCGCCAAGGGGTGGCGCGTGCGCTACGACGGTGACCGCCGCAGCGTGCTCGACGGCCCGTTCGTCGAGAGCAAGGAGTTGGTGGCCGGCTACACCCTGATCCAGACGCGCAGCCGCGACGAGGCGCTGGAATGGGCGCGCCGGTTTCCGAATCCCGCCGTGGACGGCGGCGTGGCCGAGATCGAGGTGCGCCAGCTGTACGACCTGGAGGACTTTGCACCCAGCCAATCGATCGAACGGTTCCGCGCCATCGGCGTGGGCAACGGGCAGTAAAGGGGCGCGTCATGCACAAGCAGATCTACGTCAACCTCCCGGTGCAGGACCTGAAGCGCTCGATCGCCTTCTTCGAGGGGCTGGGCTTCAGCTTCAACCCGCAGTTCACCAACGACCAGGGCGCCTGCATGGTGATCGGCGACAACATCTACGCGATGCTGCTCGACCGCGAGTTCTTCAAGACCTTCACCGACAAGTCGATCGCCGACACGCGCTCGCACACCGAGGCGCTGATCTGCATCTCGTGCGACAGCAGGGGCGAGGTCGACGGCCTGGTGAATAAAGCAGTCGCCGGCGGCGGCAAGGTGCCGCGCGCGTCGCAGGACCACGGATTCATGTACATCCACGGCTTCGAGGACCTCGACGGTCACACCTGGGAGCTGGCCCACATGGCCGGCGACCCGCCGGCACGCTGACCTTCGGCGAGGCCCACACGACATGTCGGATCGCCATGACGCCACCCGCCGAGCCATCGATGCCGTCTGGCGCATCGAATCGGCATCGATCGTGGCCGGTGTCGCTCGGCTGGTGCGCGACATCGGGCTGGCCGAGGAGCTGGCGCAAGACGCCCTGGTGGCTGCGATGGAACACTGGCCGGGCGAGGGCGTGCCCGACAACCCTGGCGCCTGGCTGATGACCACCGCCAAGCGCCGCGCGCTCGACCACCTGCGCCAGGCCGCGCTGCACGTGCGCAAGCAGGAAGAGCTCGGTGCCGACGCCGATGCGCGGGGCGACCACGTGGTGCCCGACATTGCCGAGGCGATCGCCGAGGCCGAAGGCGACGTGATCGGCGACGACCTGCTGCGGCTGATCTTCACCGCCTGCCACCCGGTGCTGCCGGCCGACGCGCGCATCGCGCTCACGCTCAAGCTGCTCGGCGGCCTGAGCACCGACGAGATCGCACGCGCCTTCCTGGTCCCCGAAGCCACGCTGGCGCAGCGCATCGTGCGCGCCAAACGCACGCTCACGGCGGCCAAGGTGCCGTTCGAGCTGCCGGGTCCCGCTGAGCTCGGCGAGCGGCTCGGCTCGGTGCTGGAGGTGGTGTACGCGATCTTCAACGAGGGCTACACCGCCACCCGCGGCAGCGACTGGATGCGGCTCGATCTGACGCAGGAGGCGCTGCGCCTGGCCCGCATGCTGTGCGGACTGGCGCCGCAGGAGAGCGAGGTGTGGGGCCTGGCCGGGTTGATGGAGCTGCACGCGTCACGCGCCGCCGCCCGCGTCGATGCCCAGGGTCGCCCGGTGCTGCTGAGCGACCAGGATCGCTCGCGCTGGGACCACTTGTTGATCCGCCGCGGCCTCGCGGCGCTGCAGCGTGCCGAGATGCTGGCAGTGCAGGCCAACCACCCTCTCGGGCCGTATGCGCTGCAAGCCGGCATCGCCGCCTGCCACGCTCGCGCGCCAGAAGCGGCGGCCACCGACTGGCATCGCATCGTCGCGCTGTACGACGCACTGGCGCAGCTGTCGGCGTCACCGGTGGTGCAGCTCAACCGTGCGGTCGCGGTCGGCATGGCGCTCGGCCCCGCCGCGGCGCTGCAGATCGTCGACGGCTTGCGCGACGAGCCCGCGCTGCAGAACTACCAGTGGCTGCCCAGCGTGCGCGCCGACCTGCTGGCCAAGCTCGGCCGCCACTCCGAAGCGCGCGCCGAGTGGATGCACGCCGCCTCGCTGGCGCAAAACGAGCGCGAACGCGCGCTGTTGCTGGATCGCGCGGCCCGACTGCCGCCAGCGCCCGACGCCGGCTGACGCAAAGCCACCGATTTCAGGGGTGGGATCGACCCTGCCTCACCGGAGGCAGCGCAGCAGCCACGGGCGATTCGGCGTTACTGTTGGATACTGCCCGCACGGGCGCCGAGTCTTCGTTCCCGCGCTCGCCACAGGTTGACATGAGCAGATTACTCAAGAGTCTGTCGTCGCTCGTGAATGGCCACGCAGACCGTTCGCCCCCAGGCGATGTCGCGGCCGACACCGCGCCGCCTGATGCCGGCCCGTCGACGCTGACGACGCCGTTGTTTCCGCTGAGCGGCAGCGATGCCGACGCGCCCAACCCACCGACACCTGCCAGGAGCGGGCAGGCCGCCGCGCGCCACGCGCCGAGCCGCGGCGACGCGGCATCGGCGCATGCGCTGGTGCCGCTGGCCACGCAGCCGGCATTGCACCGCGCCACGCGCAAGTCGGCGTCGTCGCGGGCGCTCAACGCGGTGGTGCGGGCCACCACCCAGGTGGCCGTGACCAGCCATGTCGAGCCGGCGCCCGCACCGAAGGTCGGGCGGGTGGGGCACCACCGATCGGCGGTGGTGCTCACCGAGACCGAGAAGCTGCGCTTGCAGATCATGCAGGTGCAGATCAAGCTGACCGCGTTGGGGCTGTACGACGGTGCGATCGACGGCATGGCGAACCCCGAGCTGGTCGACGGCGTGCGCCACTTCCAAACGCTCAAGGGCATGCGCGACAGCGGCATGCTGACCACCGGCACCCTCACCGC
>DATKJN010000274.1:0-6247 GCA_035543655.1 Burkholderiaceae bacterium
GGGTTGACGCCGGCGCAGGGCTCGTCGAGCAGCACCAGGGCCGGCTCGCTCATGAAGGCCATCGCGATGTCGACCAGCTTCTGCTGGCCATAGCTCAACTCGCCGGCCTTCTTGTCCGCCACGTGGCGGATGCGGAATTGGTCGATCAGCGCGTCCGCCTTCGGACCGAGTCCTGAGTCGCCCGGCGCGAACAGCCGGCTCCACATCGAGCCGGCGTGCTCCTGCGCGGCCACCAGCAGGTTGTCGCGCACGGTCATCTTGCCGAACACCTGCAAGGTCTGGAACGTGCGTCCCACGCCGAGCCGGTTGAGCCTCGTGGGCGACTCGCCGGTGATGTCCTTGCCGTTCAGCTCGATGCGCCCGGCATCCGGCGCGATCTGTCCGAGCACGCTGTTGAACATCGTGGTCTTGCCCGAGCCATTGGGACCGATGACACCGAAGATTTCGCCGGGCATGACCTCGAAGCTGACGCCATCGACGGCCTTGATCGCGCCGTAGGACTTCTTCAGGTCGGTGACCTTGAGCACTGGAGCGGCCGTCATATTTGTGGCACCACTTGCCTGATACGGAGCGAGGCAAAGCCGCGGCCGGGTATGCGCCGGCGCTCGTGTACAGCGGTCGGCCCTGCGGACCGACTCCCTTGCGGTCCTCGATCGCATGGCCCGCGTCGAAACTCGCTGCGCTCACTTCGTTCGCTATGCTCGAACAATCGACGCGAGTCAGATGTTGAAGCGCGCGCTGCGCACGCGCGGCCACGCGCTCTGCGGTCCTCAGCGCCGCACAATGTCGCTGCCGGCGCACATCCGACCACGGCTTTGCCCGATGCACCGAGGCATTCATCGACGAAGGCCGCGGTGGTGCCGCGCGGCGGGCGGTACCCGGGGTGGGCGACTTGTGGGGCGGTGAGAAGCGCAGCAGCGCAAGGGGGAGTCCGGACCGGTACGGGCCGGACCGGCGAGAAGCCATGAGGCAGTGGCGCGTTCAGCGCCACTGCGAGCGGCATCGCAGCCGCCCTTGTGATGCGAGCATCGCAGCGCAGTCGGCCTGCAAGGCCGACCGACCCAGTACGAGCCCACACCGGGTACCGCCCGCCGCGCCGCGCGCACTTCACGAATGGAACGCGCGACATCAAACGACTCCGACCTTGGCAGCCGCGGCCGCGCGCTGCGCAGCCGCCTCGCGCGCATGCCGCTTGGCACGCAACCGATCGGGTATCGACAGCAGCCCATCGGGCAGCCACAGCATCAGCAGGATCACCGCGATGCCGAACACGAACAGGTACCAGGCCTGCGCGAAGCGCAACCACTCGGGCAGCAGCACGCCCACGGCGGAGCCGAGCAGCGGGCCGAAGAAATAGCCCGGTCCGCCGAGCACCACCATCAGGTACATCATGATCGACGCGCCGACCGTGAACGGCGCCGGCTCGATGAACTGCACCAGCGACGCGAACAGCGCGCCGGCGATGCCGGCGTAGACGGCGCCGATCGCGAAAGACAGCAGCGTGTAGGCCTGGATGTGCACGCCCAGGCTCTCGGCGCGGATCGGGTTGTCGCGCAGCGCGGTGAAGGCTTTGCCCCATGGCGAGCGCAGCAACCCCCACAACAGCACGGCCAACAACACGGTGGTGCCGAGCACGAAGTAGTAGTAGGCCAGGTTGCCGTCGAGGCTCAGGCCCAGCAGCGAAGGCCGCGCGATGTTGTTGATGCCGAACGTGCCGCCGGTGAGCCACTCCTCGTTGCGCAGCACCAGCCACACGGCGGTGTTGAAGCCGAGTGTGGCGAATGCGAGGTAGATCGTCTGCACGCGCAGGGCCGGGAACCCCACCACCAGCCCGATCACGAAGCAGCCCAGCATCGCCAGCGGCAGGCCGAGCCAGAAGCTGAAGCCGGCCTTCAGCACGATGGCCACGGTGTAGGCGCCGATGCCGAAGAACGCCGCATGCCCGAGCGACTTCTGCCCGGCATAGCCGACGGTGAGGTTCAGCCCCATCGTCGCGATCACGAACACCAGCCAGTAGCTGAACAGGTAGATGCCGTAGCTCTTGAGAAACGGCGGCACCGCGAGCAGCACGGCGGCAAGCACGATGGCAACGAGGAAGGCAGGTCTCTTCATCGAGTGCCCTCACACCTTGCGTTCGACCTTGCGGCCGAGCAGCCCCTGCGGCTTGAACAGGATCACGAGCATGAACACGATCAACGCCACCGCGTCTTTGTAGGCCGGCGAGATGTAGGCCGCGGCCAGGTTCTCGCTCACGCCGACGATCAGGCCGCCGAGCAACGCGCCGCGCGAGTTGTTGAAGCCGCCGATGATGGCGGCGAAGAACGCCTTGGTGCCCAGCGGCTCGCCCATGTCGAACTTGGCGAGGTAGGTCGGCGTCACCAGCAGGGCGGCGGCGCAGGCCAGCACCGCGTTGATCGCGAAGGTGTAGAAGATCATGCGCGGCACGTTGATGCCGAGCACCGTGGCGCTGTCTGTGTTCTGCGCCACCGCCTGCATCGCCCGGCCGGTCACGGTCTTCTGCAGGAAGGCCTGCGTGGCGAACACCAGCACCAGCGCGCACGCCAGCGTGCCGACATCGGCCAGCGTGATGGTCACGCCCGCCACGTTGAACAGCTTGTCGGCGAACAGGCTCAGGAACGGATGCGCCTCGGCGCTGTAGCCGGCGCGCACGCCGTTGCGCATCGCGATCGCCAGCCCGATGGTGGCGACCACGATCGGCATCAGCCCGAACTTGAGCAGCGGGTCGGCGATGCCGCGCTTGAAGGCCCAACCGAGCACCACGACCGCGACCAGACAGGTGAGCACGAAGCTCAACGGCAGTGGCGCGCCGAACGACGCGAACGCCAGCATGATGAACGCCGGCAGCATCACGAACTCGCCTTGCGCGAAGTTGATCGTGCCCGACGCCTGCCACAACAGCGTGAAGCCGAGCGCGGCCAGGCCGTAGATCGCGCCGGTGGCCAGGCCGGAGAACAGCAGTTGCAGAAAGTCGGTCATGCGCCGTTGCGCGCGTCGGCGATCACTTCTTGCCCAGCGCCGGCAGCGTCTCCTTGACCACCTGCTTGCCGTCCTTCACTTCGACGATGTAGCTCTCGCGGTCGAGGTCGCCGTTGGCGTCGACCGTCACGTCCATCAGCACGCCGGGCTCCTTGGCCGCGCTCACGCTCAGGCCATGCAGCGCCTTGGACACCGCCACGCGGTCCAGCTTGCCGACTTTCTCGATGCCCGCCTTCAGCAGGTAGATGCCGGTGTACCCCTTGATGCCGTTGTGGTCGGAGATGTACTTGTATTCCTGGAAGAACTTGGCCTTGAACTTGAGCATCAGCGGGTTCGGCGCATCGACCGTCAGGCCGACGTGGGCCACCGCGCCGTTGGACGCGTCACCGGCCAGCTCGATCACCTTCTGGCCGGTCAGCGTGGTCTCGCCGACGATCGGCTTGGCGACGCCTTGCTTGCGCAGCTCGCGCAGCGCGCGCGCCGACTCTTCTTCGTTGGTGTAGACGAAGATCACGTCGGCGTTGCTCTGCTTGGCGCGCAGCACGGGGGCCGACCAGTCGACCTGGCCCGACTCGGTAGAGATGTCGGCCGCCACCTTCAGCCCCGCGGCTTCGGCCGCCTTGGCGAACGAATCGCGCCCGCCCTTGCCGAAGTCGTTGTTGACGAACAGCACCGCGACCGTCTTGGCCTTCAGGTTGCTCGCGATGTAGCGCGCCACCTTGGGCATCGCGGTGGTCTGCGTGAAGCTGGTGCGAAAGATGTACGGGTTGCCCTGCTGCGTGATCGCGGCCGCCTCGCCACCGGTGAAGTTGGGGATCTCGGCGCGTTTGGTCTCGGCCATGCTGACCATGATCGAACCGGAGAACGTGGGGCCGATCACCGCGAACACGTTGTCGTCGACCGCCTTGGTCGCCAGGCCCTTGGCCACGCCGGGGTTCGACTGCGTGTCGGCCACCGTGGCTTCGATCTTCTTGCCGAGGATGCCGCCGGCTTCGTTGATCTCCTTGATCGCCAGCATGGCGCCGTTCTTCGCATTGGTGCCCGCGGTGGCGCCGGCGCCCGACAGCTCCTGCAGCACCGCGAGCTTGATGGTGTTCTGCGCCTGCGCGAGTCCGGCACCGCATGCGAGCAGCGCGACGCAGGCGATGTGGGTCAGGGTGCGACGGTTCATGATTTGTCTCCTGATGCGATCGAAAAGGTGGGTCGAGCGGCGATCACGCGGTACTGAAAAGCGCGCGCAGCTCGCTCGCATCGGCCGTCACGGCGCGTGCGATGTTGTCGTAGCCGAAGAACGAAAGGTATTCGGGAACCTGCTGCACCAGCATCTCGAAGCCGGGGTGCGCGGTGATGCCGCGCGCGTGGCAGGCGCGCAGCAGCGCGGTGGGCTGGTTCTTCATCACGATGTCGACCACCGCCGCGCCAGCGTGCAGGCGGGCGGTGTCGAACGGCGGCGGGTCGTCACGCTGCAGGCCGACCGGCGACGCGTTGACCACGAGGTCGAAGCCCACCGGATCGGCATCGGCACGCGGCTGCGCATCGGTGCCGAACTCGGTGTGCAGCCGCTGCGCCACCGCAGCGGCGCGCCCCGGCGACGGGTCGAACAAGCCGAGCCGCGACACGCCGCGCGCAGCCAGCGACGCCGCGATCGCCACGCCGCCGCCGCCCACGCCGACGATCAACGCGGTGCGCCCACGCGCTTCGATGCCGAAGTGGTCCAATGCCTTGACGAAGCCCACGCCGTCGAACAGCGCGCCCTCGAGGCGGCCGTCGGGCAGGCGCCGCACGGCGTTGACGGCGCCGGCGATGCGGCCGAAGCGATCGCAGTCGTCGAGCAAGGCGACCATCGGCGCCTTGTGCGGGATGGCCAGCCACAGGCCGTCGATGTTGCGCGCCCGGAATGCGTGATGCACGAAGCCTTGCAGGTCGGCCGCGGCCACCTGCGCCGGCACCAGCACGGCATCGACGTGGTGGCGACGGAACAGGTGGTTGAAGACCTCGGGCGCACGCACCTGGGCGACCGGATCGCCGAGGATCAAGAAGACGCGGGTGGTGCCGGAGATTTGCATCGGAGCGAGGGCTGGCAAACGACTGGCGCGAACGATAGGAACCCCGCCCCCTGCGAACAAGACGGCCGCGAGCGAAGTGCGCGATGATCGCGCGCTCTGCGCGATCATCGTTTCATCCTAGGGTTAGCCCTGAATCACACCGTGGCTGCATCCATCGACCGTCGCGACCTGATCGAAGGCCTTGGCAAAGGCCTGCGCGTGATCGAGAGCTTCGACGACGACCATGTTCGCCTGACCCCGAGCGAGGCCGCGCAACGCACGGGCCTGACACGCACGGCGGCGCGCCGCTACCTGCTGAGTCTGGTGCACTTCGGCTACGCCGCCAGCGACGGCAAGCGTTTCTGGCTGGTGCCGCGGGTGCTGCGCCTGGGGCAGAGCTTTCTCGATTCCGCGCGTCTGCCGCGGCTGGTGCAACCGTGGATTCAACGGGTGTCGATGCAAAGCGGCGAGACGGTCAACGTGAGCGTGCTCGACGGCCACGAGGTGGTCTACATCGCGCGCAGCAACAGCCCGCGCGTGGTCAGCGTGGGCTATCACCCGAGCGCACGCATGCCCGCGCACGTGGTGACGCCTGGCATCGTGATGCTGTCGACTTGGAGCGACCGCGCGCTCGACGCCTGGATCGCCGAGCACGAGTTCGGTTCGTACACGCCGCAAACCGTCACCGACCCGGCGGAGTTCGTGCACAACGTGCACGCCGCGCGCGCGCTCGGCTACTGGGTCACCGAGGCGCAGCTCGACCCGGGACTGCGCGGCCTCGCCACGCCGCTGAAGGACCGCAAGGGCGAGTGCGTCGGCGCGATCGGCATGACCACGCCGATGATGCCGCTGACGCGCGAGCAGACCATCGAACGTTTTCTGCCGCTGCTGCAGGACGCCGCGCAGGCGCTGCGGCCGATCCTGTAGCGCGCGGCGCGCAGTCCAGCCCGGGGTTTCTCGGGTTCCGGTGGACCAAGGCGCAAGCAAAGATGCAGCCACGCTGCGGCGCTCGACGGTGCCGCCAGGATGGCCCGCGTTCGCCGGGCCCTCGATCCATTCCAAAAAGGAGACCGTGATGGCATTGGCTTCGCTTCATGCGGCTGCGCGCCGCACCCTGGCGCGCTCGGTGGTGGCGGCCGCCGCGGCGTTGTGCCTGGTTGGCACAACCCAGGCGCAGGAGACCTTCAAGGTCGGCATCGTCAGCT
>DATKJN010000275.1:0-3334 GCA_035543655.1 Burkholderiaceae bacterium
GCGTCGACTGCGGTCAGCGTCGCCCGGTTGCGCGTCTTGGCGACGTCACGCAGGTCGTCGTTCTGCTGCCGCACGACCAGAGCCGCTGCAAGCAGCGCGAAACCCAGGACCGGAACGATCGTCGCGGCGGCCAGGATCAAGAGACTTCGACGGAGTCGCATCGAACACCTCCGACCACGATTGTCATCTGATCTCGGGTAGATATTGGCCGCTAGCGGTCATCTGCCACCGACCCATTGCTCTTGGGGCTTTCGCGGCCGAGCGGCCTCCGCCCGGTGCCAGACTCACCGCTGCTCTCGGTGCCCCCGATTGCCTTGGCCCTACACTAAGAGGCAGGTGCGCACCGCCTCAGAGGCGATAGCCTGCAAGCGTCTTACACGTTTGGCCATGCCATTCGGCATCCACCCGAACACCAACACGGAACAAGATGATGACGGCAACCACCGCACTCAAACTCCCATTGCTGCTTGGCGCGTTGCTAGCGGCCGGCGTCACCGCTCCAGCCCGGGCGCAGTCGGACTGGGCGTCGCAGGGCCCGCTGAACAATGCGTTTGTCTTCAACCTCGGTGGCTTTCTCTTCACCACCGACACGCGGGCTTCTTTGAACGGCACCACTTCCAACGACGAGGATGTGGATTTCGATCGCACGTTCGGCAAACCGGGCGACGCCACGCGCATCCGTGCCGATGCGTTGTGGCGCATCACGCCCGCACACCACCTGCGGCTGATGTACTTCGACAACACCACCGACCGCACGCGCGCGATCGATCGCACCATCCATTGGGGCGACCACACGTTCCAGGCCGGTGCGGTGGTCGACTCGCAGATCAAGTTCAAGATGATGGAGGCAGCGTATGAGTGGGCCTTCCTGAAGGAGCCCACTTACGAGGTGGCGGCCAGCTTCGGCGTGCACGTGATGGACATTTCGTTGCGCTTGGCTGGCACCGCCACCATCACCGACGCCAACGGCAATGCCTCGGTGGCGCAGTTCAGTTCCAAGTCGGGCTCCGTCACGGCACCGCTGCCGGTGGTTGGCATACGTGCTGGCTGGGCGGTGGCACCGCAGTGGTACCTGGAAGCGCAGGGCCAACTCTTCAAAGCCGAAGTCAATGGCGTCGATGGGCGCGTGAACGATTTGCGTGCCAGCGCCACCTGGATGTTCAACCCGAACTTCGGCCTCGGCCTGGGCTACAACCGCTTCAGGACCACCGTCGTGGTGGACAAGGATTCATTCAACGGGCGCATGCGCGTTGGCTATTCGGGCGCGCAGGTGTTTCTGACCGGCACGTTCTGAGCGCGTGACAGTTGTTCATCGCCCGAAGAGAAGGCGCGTGATGCACCATCACGGAGTCGGCAGGAACTGCGCCGTGGCGCCCTGCCCGGCGCGGGCGACTGCATGAGGCGTGCCGGCGGCGACGATGCGGCCGCCCTCGTGGCCGGCACCGGGGCCGAGATCGATCAACCAATCGCAGGCGGCCACCACGCGAATCTCATGTTCGACCATCACCACGGTGTGACCACCATCCACCAAATCCTGGATCTGCGCCATCAAACGGTCCACATCGGCCGGGTGCAACCCCGTGGTCGGCTCGTCCAGCACGTACAGCGTGTGGCCGCTGTGCCTGCGCTGTAGTTCACTCGCCAGCTTGATCCGTTGCGCCTCGCCGCCCGACAGTTCCGTGGCGGGTTGTCCGAGCCGAAGATAGCCCAGGCCGATGTTTTGCATCAGGGTCAGGGGGCCGTGCACCAACGGTTCCTCGGCGAAGAAAGCGGCGGCAGCGTCCACCGTCATCGCCAACACATCGGCGATGTTCTTGTCGCGGTACCGGATCGCCAGTGTGGCGTCGTTGTAGCGTGCGCCATGACAGGTGGGACACGGAGCGTACACACTCGGCATGAAGAGCAGCTCCACACTGACGAAGCCTTCGCCCTCGCAGCGGCTGCATCGACCCTTGGCGATGTTGAACGAGAAGCGCCCGGCGTCGAAGTGGCGGGCGCGAGCGCTCGGCGTGTGCGCAAACAGTTTGCGAATCGGGTCGAAGATGCCGGTGTAGGTTGCCAAGTTCGACCGCGGCGTGCGGCCGATCGGTTTTTGATCCACGCTCACCAGGCGCTGGATCCCTTGCAACCCACCAGCCAGCCGGCCCGCGATCAGGCCAGGCAGCGCAGGTTCCAGCACCTCGGCACGGTCCTCGGCGATCGGGTCTCGGCCCAGGTGCCGGTTCACGAGCTCGACCAGCGCCCCACCCACCAGGCTGGACTTGCCGCTGCCGGAGACGCCCGTCACAGCCGTCAGCGCATGGGTCGGGAAGCGCACCTCCAGCCCGTCCAGGTTGTTGCAGCGGACACCGGCCAGCGTCAGCCACGCGTCCAGCTGGCGCGCCGGACGCCGAACGATGGGTACGGCCCCGTCGTTCGCGAATAGGTAGCGCGCGGTGTGCGAGGTGTCCACGGCGCGCAAGCCGTCCGGTGGCCCGCTGTACAGAACCCGGCCGCCCTTCTCGCCCGCTTCGGGCCCCACGTCGACCAGCCAATCGGCGCGGCGCATCACCTGGAGGTCATGCTCCACCACGAACAGCGAGTTGCCGGCGGCCTTCAGGTGGTCCAGCGCCGCCATCAGCGCCAGGCTGTCGGCCGGATGCAGCCCTGCCGTGGGTTCGTCGAGCACGTAGACCACGCCAAACAGGTTGGAATGCACCTGGGTCACCAGGCGCAGCCTCTGCAGTTCGCCCGGCGACAGCGTGGGCGTGCTGCGTTCGAGCGACAGATACCCGAGCCCGATGGCAATGACCGCCTCTGCGCGATGCACCACGTCGCGCGCGATGCGTTGGGCGGCAATGCGCTTCTCCTCGGACAGGTTCGGTGTACGCCGCACATCAGGGGCCGAACGATGTTCTGCATCGCCACGTTGCGAGCGACGCTCGCGCTCGGCAAGCGACCTCGCGTGGGAGAACGTCGACTGATGGACGGCGCGCTCGAACTGGCCTCGGGCCGCCGGTGCAAGCACCTGGGCCAGCGCCGTGAGAGGCAGGCGGGACAGTTCGCTGATGTTCAGGCCGGCAAAGGTCACCTTCAATGCCTGCGGCTTCAGCCGTTGGCCTTTGCACAGGGGACAGAGGGCGCCGACGATGTAGCGCGAGACACGCTTTTTCATCAGTGCGCTCGGCGAGTTGGCGAAAGTGTGCAGCACGTACCTGCGCGCGCTGGTGAACGTCCCCATGTAGCTGGGCTCGTCCTTGGCGCGCAGTGCCGCGCGCGTCTCGGCGGGAGTGAACCCCGCGTACACCGGCACCGTGGGTTGCTCGTCGGTGAAGAGGATCCAGTCGCGCTGCTT
>DATKJN010000276.1:0-2612 GCA_035543655.1 Burkholderiaceae bacterium
GGCGCTGCACGACGCGATCAAGGGCACCGGCGTGCCGGTGATCGAGGTGCACATCACCAACGTGCACGCGCGCGAGGCGTTCCGGCACCACTCCTACCTGTCGCCGGCGGCGGCCGGCATCGTGGTCGGCTTCGGCATCGACGGCTACGCGCTGGCGATCCAAGGCCTGTTGCGGCGCGCCGCCGCGGCGTCGGGCGCCGTGCGCACCTGAGACCCTGCTTGGCGTGCAGGCGCCTTGCGTCTCGCCGCGTAATCCGTATGCTGCATCCGATGCACCGAGGAGGGGGTGAGGAGCGTTGCCCATGTCGGTCGTCGACCCCGATCTGAACACCAGTTCTGCCGCGGCGCCGCTGCGCGGCAAGGTGCTGTACGTCGAGGACGACGAGACCAACGTGCTGATCGTGCGCGCGCTGTGCGAGCGCCATCCTGGCATCCAGATGCTGCACGCCGCCTCCGGGCGCGACGGCATCCACATGGTGCGCAGCGAACGGCCCGACTTCGTGCTGCTCGACATGAACCTGCCCGACATCTCCGGGCTCGAGGTGGTGCGCGAGCTCAACATCGACATCACCTCGCGCGGGCTGCGCGTGAACATCCTGACCGGCGATCCGCTGTCGATGGACATCATCAAGGCGATGAGCCTGGGCGCCTACGAGTACTGGCTCAAGCCGCTGACGCTGCAGGTGTTCGAAGACGGCCTGCAGCGCGCGTTGTCCGGAAAACGCGCCGACCCGAAGCGCACGCTGCCGAAGCGTTGAACCGGGCTGCGATGCGGCATCGCACAATTGAGCGATGTCCGATGCCTCGCTCGCTCCCCTGTTCGCCCAGTCGCTGCTGATCGGCTTCTCGATTGCCGCGCCGGTCGGCCCGATCGGGCTGCTGACCATCCAGCGCACCTTGAACCAGGGCCCCGCGGCGGGCCTGGCCACCGGCATGGGCGCGGCGGTGGCCGACGCCGCCTACGGTGCGGTCGGCGCGTTCGGCGTCACGGTGCTGATCCAGATGCTGACCGCGGCCCGGCTGCCGCTGGCGATCGGCGGCGCGGCCTTCCTGCTGTGGATGGCGTGGTCGATCTGGCGCGCGCCGGTGGCCGAGCGCGCCGCGCAAGCCAGCGGCGGCAGCGACTTGCTGCGCTGCTTCGCCGGCACCTTCGTGCTGACCTTGTCGAACCCAGCCACGATCCTGTCGTTCATCGCCGTGTTCGGCGCGCTCGCCGGGCGGCTGCAGGTGGCCTCGCCGTGGACCATGGTCTTCGGCGTATTGATCGGCTCGGCCTTGTGGTGGTTGCTGCTGTCCGCCGTGGTCGGCCGCTTGCGCGAGCGGTTCGACATCCGCTGGCGGCGGCGCATCAACGTGGCCTCGGCCGTGGTGCTGGCCGGATTTGCGTTGTGGCAGGTGCTGGATCTGCTGTTGCGCTGAGCATGCCGCCGCGATACAGCGCGAGGTTGCGATAGCGGCCACCGGCCGAGGCCACCAGCGCGTAGGCCGACACCGGCCAACGCTGGGGCGCCGACGGGGCCGCCAACGTCGCACGTGCGGCGCGCCGCGCCAGCGTGACGTGCGGCTTGAATGCGCGGGACTCGACGCGTAGGCCACAACGCTGCAAGGCCTGCCCCAGCGCCGCCTGCAGGTCCAGCAGTGCAGGTGCCGCTTGCGCGAGCGGTTCGACATCCGCTGGCGGCGGCGCATCAACGTGGTCTCGGCCCTGGTGCTGGCCGGATTTGCGTTGTGGCAGGTGCTGGATCTGCTGCTGCGCTGAGCATGCCGCCGCGATACAGCGCGAGGTTGCGATAGCGGCCACCGGCCGAGGCCACCAGCGCGTAGGCCGACACCGGCCAACGCTGGGGTGCCGACGGGGCCGCCAACGTCGCGCGTGCGGCGCGCCGCGCCAGCGTGACGTGCGGCTTGAATGCGCGGGACTCGACGGGTAGGCCACAACGCTGCAAGGCCTGCCCCAGCGCCGCCTGCAGGTCCTGCAGTGCAGGTGCCGATTGCGCTGGCTCGACCACCACCAGGCCGCGCGGCCACGCCTCGACGCGGCCGAGCTCGAACGCGAACGGATCGAACGGTTGCTGCAGCGCCGGCAGCAGAGTGGGCAGTGCTGGCCGCGGCACCGCGCCCAGAAAGTGCATTGTGATGTGCCAGCGCTCGGGGCCGGCGCGCGCCGCGCCGCGCGGCCAGGCGACCGCGTCGTCGGCCTCGCGCAGCCAGGCGTGCGCCGAGGCGTCGGGCCAGAGCGCGACGAACAGGCGCAGCGCGTCGCTGGGCAGCGGTGAAGCAGGCGGCACGCGGCGATTGTGAGCCGCCTGCCGCGGGCGCGGCTAGACCGCGCCGTGCGCCTCCACGTACAGCGCGTACAGCGAATGGCAGCTCGCCATGAACAGGCGGTTGCGCTTGGGTCCACCGAAGCACAGGTTGGCGCAGCGTTCCGGCAGCCGGATGTGCGCGATCGCCTTGCCTTGTGGATTCCACACCATCACGCCGTCGAGCTCGTCGGCCTTGGCCTGCGGCGAGCCGTTGCTGCCCCAGCCGCACCACAGGTTGCCGTCGGTGTCGACCTTGAAGCCGTCGAGCGCGCCGGGTCCGCCGGCGTCGATCAGCTTGGTCTTGTT
>DATKJN010000277.1:0-5379 GCA_035543655.1 Burkholderiaceae bacterium
GCTGGCACAACAACCATCATCACTACGCGGCATCGGCGCGCCAGGGCTTCTACTGGTGGGAGGTCGACCTCACCTACTACGGCCTGAAGCTGCTGCAGGCGCTGCGCATCGTGTGGGACGTGCGCGAAGTGCCGGCCGCCGCGCGTGATGCCCACGCGCGGGCACGCGGAGCGCGCGCATGAAGATCGCCATCGTCGGCACGGGCATCGCCGGCAACGTGGTCGCGCACCGCCTGCACCGCGCGCACGACATCACGGTGTACGAGGCCGCCGGCCACATCGGCGGCCACACCCACACGCACCGCATCGAGCTCGACGGCGAGGTGCAGCAGGTGGACACCGGCTTCATCGTCTTCAACCACCGCACGTATCCGCACTTCGTGAAGCTGCTGGGCGAGCTCGGCGTGGCGTCGCATGACAGCTCGATGAGCTTCTCGGTGCGCAACGAGCGCAGCAACCTCGAATACAACGGCACCACGCTGAACACGCTGTTCGCGCAGCGGCGCAACCTGGTGCGGCCGTCGTTCCTGCGCATGGTGAGCGAGATCCTGCGCTTCAACCGCGAGGCGCCGCAGCTGCTCGAAGGCGAAGCCGGCGAGATCGCGCTTGGCGACTACCTGGCCGAGCAGCGCCATTCGCGCCGCTTCATCGACGACTATCTGGTGCCGATGGGCGCCGCGATCTGGTCGACCGACCCGCAGCGCATGCTGAAGTTTCCGGCGCGCTTCTTCGTGCGCTTCATGCACAACCACGGCATGCTGAGCGTGAACGACCGGCCGGTGTGGCGCGTGATCAGCGGCGGCTCGGCGCGCTACGTCGAGCGCTTGGTCGCGCCGTGGCGGCACCGCGTGCGGCTGAACTGCGCTGTCACCCAGGTGCGGCGCCTGAACGACGGCGTGCTCGTCAGCGCGCACGGCATGCCGACCGAGCGCTTCGATCAGGTGTTCTTCGCCTGCCATGCCGACCAGGCCCTGCGCCTGCTGGCCGATCCCTCTGCCGCCGAGCGCGAGATCCTCGGTGCGCTGCCGTTCCAGCGCAACGAGGCCGTGCTGCACACCGACACGTCGCTGCTGCCACGCCGCCGCCTGGCGTGGGCGGCGTGGAACTACCACGTGCTGCCCGACGCCGGACAGCGCGTCGCGCTGACCTACAACATGAACATCCTGCAGGGGTTGAACTCGCGCCACACGTTCTGCGTGACGCTGAACCGCAGCCAGGCCATCGATCCGCGCCACGTGCTGAAGCGGCTGAGCTACGACCATCCGATGTTCACGCCGGCCGGCGTTGCCGCGCAGCAGCGCCATCACGAGATCAGCGGCGTGCGGCGCACCCACTATTGCGGCGCCTATTGGCGCTACGGCTTCCACGAAGACGGCGTGGTCAGCGCGCTGACCGCGCTGCAACGCTTCGAACAAGGTGCCCACCATGCACAGCGCGATCTACCGCGGGTGGCTTGAGCACCGGCGTTGGGCGCCGCGTCGCCACACGTTTCGCTACCCGCTGTTCATGGTGTACCTGGATCTGGCCGAACTCGGCCAAGTGTTTGCCGGACGCTGGCTGTGGTCGACGCGTCGGCCGGCCTTGCTGCGCTTCGATCGCCGCGACCACTTCGGCGATCCGTCGCAACCGCTGGAACAGTCGGTGCGCGAGCTCGTGCATGCGCGCACCGGCCAGCGCCCGCAAGGTCCGATCCGTCTACTGACGCACTTGCGCACGTTCGGCCATGTGTTCAACCCGGTCAGCTTCTTCTACTGCTTCGATGCACACGACCGTCGTGTCGAGACGGTCGTTGCCGAGGTCACCAACACGCCCTGGGGCGAACGGCACTGCTACGTGCTCGACCTCGCTGCAAGCGCCACCGGCAGCCGCTGGCAGGGTGCGCGCAGCGCCAAGGCGATGCACGTGTCGCCGTTCCACCCGATGGCGCTCGACTACCACTGGGGATTTCGGCTGCCCGATCAACGCCTGGCGGTGCACATGGCCCTGACCGCGCGCGATGCGCCCGCGGCCGAGGCGAACCCGGTGTTCGATGCCACGCTGGTGCTCGAGCGCGCGCCGATGACGGCGGCCTCGATGGCTGCCACGCTGCTGCGCTTTCCACTGATGACGCTGCAAGTCGTTGCGGCGATCCACTGGCAGGCGCTGCGGCTGTGGCTCAAGCGCGTGCCGGTGCACGACCACCCCGCACGCCGCGCCGACTGCATCCGACACCCTGACGGGACCCATCCATGAACAAGATCGCCCTCGAACCCACCAGCGGCCTGGCGTCGCTGTCCGCCGCGCGTCCGCGCGCCATGGCGCCGGTGCTGGCCGACCGCCTGGGCCACTGGAGCGAACGCCTGCTGCGCAGACAGCTTGCCGGCCTGCAGCACGGTGAGCTGACGCTGGTCGATGGCGCGCAGCGCCACACCTTCGGCCGCCGCACCGACCGCTGCGCGCTGTCGGCCACCGTGCAGGTGCGCGATCCGCGCTTCTATGCCGAGACCGCGTTCGGCGGCTCGGTGGGCGCCGGCGAGTCGTACATGGCGGGCGACTGGTCCTGCGACGACCTGACCGCCTTGGTGCGCATCCTGCTGCACAACCGCGCGATCGTCGACGGTGTCGACGGTGGCCTGTCGCACGTGCTCGCGCCGATGCGCAAGCTGCTGCACGCCGCCGCGCGCAACACCCGCGACGGCAGCCGTCGCAACATCCACGCGCACTACGACGTCGGCAACGACTTCTTCGCGCTGTGGCTGGACGAGACGATGATGTACTCGAGCGCGGTGTTCGAGCGCCCCGACCTGTCGCTGCAGGACGCGTCGATCGCCAAGCTCGATCGCATCTGCCGCAAGCTGCAGCTGCAGCCCGGCGACCAGGTGCTCGAGATCGGCACCGGCTGGGGCGGCTTCGCGCTGCACGCCGCGCGCAACTACGGTGCGCGGGTGACCACCACCACGATCTCGCGCGAACAACACGACTGGGCGCGCGAGCGCATCGATGCCGCCGGTCTGCAGGACCGCATCACGCTGCTGCGCGACGACTACCGCGACCTCGGCGGCCAGTACGACAAGCTGGTGTCGATCGAGATGATCGAGGCGGTCGGCCACCAGTACTTCGACACCTTCTTTCGCGCCTGCAGCGACCGGCTCAAGCCCGGCGGCACCTTCGTGCTGCAGGCGATCACGATCGCCGACCAGCAATACGAGGCGGCGCGCGACTCGGTGGACTTCATCAAGCGCCACATCTTTCCGGGCTGCTGCATCCCGTCGATCGCGGCGCTCAGCGCGTCGATCGCGCGCGCGTCGCAGCTGCGCATCGTCGGGCTCGAAGACATCGGGCCGCACTACGCGACCACGCTGGCGCACTGGCGCGGCAACCTGCTGCGCAACGCGCACCGAGCGCGCGCGATGGGCTACACCGATGCGTTCCTGCGCATGTGGGAGTTCTACTTCAGCTACTGCGAGGGCGGCTTCGCCGAGGGCGCGCTCGGCGACGCACAGATCGTGATGACGCGCGCGCACGGCTGACGCCGCGAGCGATCAAGATCCCGGGGGCTTGGGCGGATCGGCCGGCTCGCCACGGTCGAACACGATCAGCCAGCTGCCGTTCGGCTCGCGCCGCCACACCGAACGAAACCGCGCGACCACCTTGCCGTCGGGTGCGCGCACCGGCCCGGTGGAGGTGGCGAGCGTGCCGTCGCCGATCACCACCACCTCGTCGGGCGCCCAGGAAAACGGCGCTTGCGCGCCTTCGTAGAAGCGCTTCCACGCGGCCACCACGGCGGCCTTGCCGCGCAACACCGATCCCTGTGGACCCGACCACCACACGGTGTGCGGCGACAAGAAGCGCTCGAAGGCCGCCAGGTCGCGCTGCGCCATCGTGCGCGCGAAGGCAACCTCGGTGTCCCACACCTCGCGCTGCAGCGCGTCGAGATCGGGAGCGGGCTGGGCAGACGACGTCATCGCGGGCACCGCCAGCGCGGCGGCAGACAACACGGCGCGGCGTTCCATGGCCGCGCAGTGTAAGACGGTGGCGTCAGTTCTCGATGCGGATGCGCGTGGCTTCGAGCCGCGTGCCATCGGCCGAAGGACGGCCGAATGCCCGAACGCGACGGCCGACGGTGAGCGAGGCCTCGGTGCCGTTCTCGAACGTCACGGCGCCGGCATAACTCACGGGGTCGCGACGGCCGTTGAACTCGAAGATGCGCGCATTCGTATCCACCGCGGCGATGACGCCGCGCATCTGCAGCAGGTCGTCGTCGGGGTTGTTGCCCTGCACCTTGACTTCGGTGGCCACCAGCACGCCGCCCTGCACCCGGCCTTCCACCTTGACGCGCCGTCCCAGCGCCAGTGGACCGTTCTCGATGCTCGCGCCGGAGGCATTCACGGTCCATGGACCGACCTGGAAGCTGGCGTTCGACGCGTAAGACGTGATCATGCCGTGCGTCTTGACCTCCACGTTGTCCGGCTGCATCGACTGGCCGCGTGCGATCGACTGCACGAGCCAGCGGCCGCCCTGCGGCACCGGATTCACCCACACGGTGAGGAAGGCGCCGGCGGCGAGTTCGTTGCTGCCACTGACGCCGGCGGCGTACGCAAAGCCCTGGTTGCCGATCTGGAACGTGCGCGCCTGGGTATCGAGCGCCGAGATGGCCGCGCGGAACTTGAACGTTGTGCCCGCGCTGCGCGGTTCGATGCGCGTGGCCAGCACTTCGCCGGGCGTGGCGGTGGCGAAACCATGCACCTCGACCAGCGCGCCCACCGCGATGCCGGCGGCACCGCCGCTGAACGACCCGTCGAACACGGTGCCGGCATTGAAACGCACGGGCAGGCCGTTGACGGTGAAGGCGTTGGCCGCCACCGCGTCGACACGGCCGATGCGCTCGCTGGTGATGCGCACGCGGCTGGCAGTGGCTGCGTCGTTGCGCACGGTGTCGCTGTCGACTTCGACCACCGTGCCCAGGCCCAGATCGGCGCGGGCGCGCACCGATCCCGTGTCGTCCTCGATGCGGGCCAGGCTGTCGTCGTAGACCACGTCGTTGAGGATGATCGAACCGAATCCGCTGATGGGACCGGACGCGAACGCGCCGGTGCCGCCGGTGCCCACGCCGCCCCCGCACGCCGCGAGCGCGGCGATGCCAGCGCACACCATGATCCACAGGCGCCGGGTCCAGCTGGCGCGGGCTGATTGATGGTGGTTCACCGACGTTTCCTCGTCTTGCGCGGTGCCGGCGCGGGTGCCGCGGCCGCCGTGTTTACATCGAACGTGTACAGGCCCACGCGCAGACGCTGGGTGGCCCCATCAGACTGCTGATCGCGTTCGACCTTCTGCTCCAGCACCGGCACCAGCGTGGACAGCAAGGTCTTCCACAGGTCGCCGATCTGCTCCCACACTTCCA
>DATKJN010000278.1:0-6236 GCA_035543655.1 Burkholderiaceae bacterium
GTGATCGGCTTGCCGTAGTACTTCTTGACCAGTTCCTCGAACTTGAGCAGCGCCCGGTTGAACGCATGGTCGTCGTTGAACTGCACCGCGCCGTGCAGCGTGATCGCCTGCGCGTGCGCGGTGTGCACGAACGGCGCAGAAACGATGGGTGCGGCTGCGAACGACTGCAGAAGGGTTCTGCGCTTCATGGCTTGTCTCCTGTGATGTCGGCGAGCGTCGGCGCGCCCGTGCAGGCCGTGCTCGACCCGCTCGGCACGATAGTCCCCAGTGACCGGTTTCCAGCCAGGGACTCACCCGAAGTTGTCCGACAACTGGGCACACGGCCGCGGCGGCACGGCGGCGATGCCGTCGGATCGGGTGCACGCCGCCGGTGCGACTCGGTGTTTCCCCGCGCTTTTGCAGTGCCGGCATGGGCCTTGCGTTTTTCAGATTCGCCCGTGTGCCCGCTGCGTTGGGCCGCACGCCCATGTCCAACAACAGGCCCTGCAGGAGACCCCGCATGCCGAAGTCCGTTTTGCTCTTCAACCGACGCGCGGCGCTGACCGCTTCATTGCTGGCCGCGGCATCGATGCTGCCGATCGCGGCCCACGCACAGGGCAAGGAAGTTCGCATCGCCCACATCTACAGCAAGACCGGGCCGCTCGAGGCCTACGGCAAGCAGACGGCCACCGGATTCACGATGGGACTGGAGTACGCCACCGGCGGCACGATGACGGTGGCCGGCAAGAAGCTGGTGGTGATCGAGAAGGACGACCAGGGCAAGCCCGATCTCGGCAAGAACCTGCTGGCACAGGCTTACGGCGACGACAAGGCCGACCTCGCGGTTGGCCCGACCTCATCGGGCGTCGCGCTGGCGATGTTGCCGGTGGCCGAGGAATACAAGAAGGTGCTGCTGGTGGAGCCGGCGGTGGCCGACTCGATCACCGGCGACAAGTGGAACAAGTACATCTTTCGAACCGGCCGCAACAGCTCGCAGGATGCGATCAGCAACGCGGTGGCGCTCGACAAGGCCGGGGTCAGCATCGCCACACTGGCGCAGGACTATGCCTTCGGCCGCGACGGCGTGAAGGCGTTCAAGGAGTCGATCAAGACCGCCAAGATCGTTCATGAAGAGTACCTGCCGACCACGACCACCGACTTCACCGCCGGCGCGCAACGGCTGATCGACAAACTCAAGGACCAGCCTGGCCGCAAGGTCATCTGGATCATCTGGGCCGGCGCCGGCAACCCGTTCAAGATCGCCGACCTCGACTTGAAGCGCTACAACATCGAGATCGCCACCGGCGGCAACATCCTGCCGGCGATGACCGCCTACAAGCAGTTCCCCGGCATGGAAGGCGCCACGTACTACTACTTCGCGATCCCGAAGAACCCCGTCAACGAGTGGCTGGTCGCCAACCACTACAAGCAGTTCAAGGCGCCGCCCGATTTCTTCACCGCCGGCGGCATGACCGCGGCGATCGCGGTGGTCGAGGCGCTGAAGAAGACGCAGGGCGTCACCGAGGCCAACAAGCTCATCGGTGCGATGGAAGGCATGAGCTTCGAGACGCCCAAGGGCAAGATGACCTTCCGCAAGGACGACCACCAGGCGATGCAGTCGATGTACCACTTCAAGATCAAGGTCGACCCGGCGTTCGCCTGGGGCGTGCCGGAGCTGGTCTCGGAGATCAAGCCCGAGCAGATGAACGTCCCGATCCGCAACAAGCGCTGAGGCGCTTGTTTCGGCCGGGACTGCGTCGCCGAACGTTTTGCTCCCCCAGCCCCCTCCGAGAGGGGGCTCCAGTCAGAGCTTGAAGTCGTGCCCTTCGCCGTCCTCATCCGTTTCGCACTGTTATGCGCCGGCGCGGTGCCGCCCGCGGCGCATTCGGCCCCGCTGCCTGCGCTGAAGGTCGACGCGTCGACCGTCACCGTGTCGGGCCTGTCGTCGGGTGGCTACATGGCCACGCAACTGCATGTGGCTTGGTCGTCGGTGTTCAAGGGCGCGGGGGTGGTCGCGGCGGGGCCGTACTACTGCGCACAGGGCCTGGCCGCGTTGGCCACCACGCGCTGCCTCACGCGCGACAGCGCGCCGCCGGTGGGCGCCCTGGTGGCCACCGCCAAGACCTGGGCCGCGGCGGGGCGCATCGATCCGCTGTCGAACCTCGCCTCGTCGAAGGTGTGGCTGTTCGCCGGCGCGAAGGACAGCGTGCTGGTGCCGGCGCTCGGCGCCGACCTCAGGCGCTTCTACGAGGCCTTCGTGCCCGCGGCGAACATCGTCGTGCGCACCGACGTGCCGGCCGAACACGGCATGCCCACCGACGACTTCGGCAGCGCCTGCGCGCATCGCGGCCTGCCGTTCATCAACGACTGCGATGTCGATGGTGCGGGCGAGTTGCTACGTCACTTGCTGGGCACGCTGCAAGCGCGCAACGACGGCGCTCTCGGCGGCCGGTTCGTCGAGTTCGACCAGCACGAGT
The DNA here is from genome assembly GCA_035543655.1 of Burkholderiaceae bacterium. Classification (GTDB taxonomy): domain Bacteria; phylum Pseudomonadota; class Gammaproteobacteria; order Burkholderiales; family Burkholderiaceae_C; genus JAEUPI01. Next base: position 2,457 of record DATKJN010000278.1, read on the forward strand.
TCATCGCCGCGGACGAGGGCATGGCCTCGACCGGTTGGCTGTTCGTTCCGCAAGCGTGCGCGACCAGCGCCGGCTGTCGGCTGCACGTGGTATTGCACGGCTGCGGGCAGAACGCGCAGTCGCTGGGTGACACGTACGTCAAGCGCACCGGCTACAACCGTTGGGCCGACAGCAACCGCATCGTCGTGCTGTATCCGCAGACCAGCAGCGACGCGCTCAACGCCTGCTGGGACTGGTGGGGCTACACCGGCGCCGACTACGCGCAGAAGTCGGGCCCGCAGGTGGGCGCCATCGTCGCGATGGTCGAGCGGCTCGCAGGCCGCAGCACCAGCTGCACCGAGGAGCTGAACGGCTGGCACGTGTGGGCCGGACGTGCGCGATGGGACGGGTTGGGCGCGGCGGTGGCCAAGGGCTCCAACCAGAAGCTGGGTTGGTGGTGGCATTCGACCCGGCTGCGCGAATCGCCGCGCGGTCACTTCGTCGAGGGGGCCTGCTGATGCTGAGCACACGCGACCTCACCATCCGCTTCGGTGGCCATGTGGCGGTGGACCACGTGTCGTGCACGTTCGAAGCCGGCACGCTGACCGCGATCGTCGGACCGAATGGCGCCGGAAAGACCACCTACTTCAACCTGATCTCGGGCCAGTTGCGCGCAAGCGTTGGGCGCGTGGTGCTGAACGGCGAAGACATCACCGCGCTGCCCGCGCCGCTGCGCACGCGCAAGGGCCTGGGCCGCGCGTTCCAGCTGACGCAGCTGTTCCCGGGCCTCACGGTGCAGGAGAACGTGCGCCTGGCGGTGCAGGCACGCGAACAGGGGCGCGGCCACCATGCGATCGACATCTGGCACGTGTGGCTCGATCGCAAGGCCTGGATCGACGAGTCGCGCTCGATCCTCGAGCGGGTGCGCCTGGGTGACAAGGTCGACGTGGCGGCCAGCGCATTGCCGCACGGCGACCAGCGCAAGCTCGAGGTGGCGATGCTGATGGCGCTCGATCCGCTGGTGTACATGTTCGACGAGCCGACGGCCGGCATGAGTGTCGACGACGTGCCGGTGGTGCTCGAGCTGATCCGCATGCTCAAGGCCCGCAAGGACCGCCTGATCCTGCTGGTGGAGCACAAGATGGACGTGGTGCGCGAACTGTCCGACCGCATCGTGGTGCTGCACAACGGGCAGCTGGTGGCCGATGGCGAGCCGACTGCCGTGATCGCATCGCCGGTCGTTCAACAGGCGTACCTGGGCATGGCGGCAGAGGAGCCCGCGTGAGCACCGGCGCGCTGCTCGAGCTGTCCGGCGTGCACACGCACATCGGCGCGTATCACATCCTGCACGGCGTCAGTTTCGCGGTGCGCGAGGGCGAGGTCACGATGCTGCTCGGGCGCAATGGCGCCGGCAAGTCGACCACGCTGCGCACGATCATGGGCTTGTGGACGGCGAGCCAGGGTGACGTGCGCTTCAAGGGCCAATCGCTGAACGGCTTGCCCACGCCCGACATCGCCAGCCGCGGCATCGCCTACGTGCCCGAGAGCATGGGCATCTTCACCGACCTCACGGTGCAGGAGAACTTCGTGCTCGCCGCACGCGCGGCGCGCCATGCCGGCGAGCTCGACACGCAGCGCCTGGAGTGGGTCTTCGGCCTGTTTCCGGCGCTGAAGAAGTTCTGGCTCTACCCGGCCGGCAAGCTGTCGGGCGGGCAGAAGCAGATGCTCGCGGTGGCGCGCGCCATCGTCGAGCCGCGTGCGCTGCTGCTGATCGACGAGCCGAGCAAGGGCCTGGCGCCGTCGATCATCAACAACCTGATCGGTGCGTTCAACGAGCTGAAGCGCCAGAAGACCACGATTTTGCTGGTGGAGCAGAACTTCCACATGGCTCGTTCGCTCGGCGATGCGGTCGCGGTGATGGACAACGGCGTGGTCGTGCACACCGGCTCGATGCGCGAGCTGGCCGAGAACGACGCGCTGCAGCAGCGCTTGTTGGGCTTGTCGCTGGCGGTGCATCAATGAACACGAGCGCAACCACTGTCGCGGCGCCCGCTGCCGGCGCCGCGATCCCGAAGGCGTCCTTCGACTGGAAGCCGGTGGCGCTGCTGGTCGGGATCGCGCTTGCGGGCTTGCCGCTGATCGGCTCGCCGTCGACCTGGGTCACGCTGACGGTCGCCGGCCTGGCGATGGGCATGATCGTGTTCATCATCGCGTCGGGCCTCACGCTGGTGTTCGGCCTGATGGACGTGCTGAACTTCGGCCACGGCGTGTTCATCGCGCTCGGCGCCTTCATCGCCACCAGCGTGATGGGCGGCATGACCGGCTGGGCCGGCGAGGCCGGCGCGCTGCAACTGGTGGCCGTGTTCTGCGCGATGCTCGTCGCGATGGCCGTCGCCGGCGCGGTCGGCTGGGCGTTCGAGCGCGTCATCGTGCGCCCGGTGTACGGGCTGCACCTGAAGCAGATCCTGATCACGATGGGCGGCATGATCGTCGGCGAGGAGCTGATCAAGGTCATCTGGGGTCCGCTGCAGATTCCGCTGCCTTTGCCCGAGGCGTTGCGCGGCGCGTTCTTGATCGGCGATGCGGCGGTCGAGAAGTACCGCGTGCTGGCCACCGTGATCGGCACGGCGGTGTTCGTGGCGCTGGCCTACACGCTGAGCCGCACCAAGATCGGCCTGTTGATCCGCGCCGGCGTGCAGGACCGCGAGATGGTCGAGTCGCTCGGCTACCGCATCCGGCGGCTGTTCGTCGGCGTGTTCGTCGCCGGCAGCGCGCTCGCCGGCCTGGGCGGCGTGTTGTGGGGCCTGTACCAGCAGAGCGTGGTGCCGCAGATCGGCGCGCAGGTCAACGTGCTGCTGTTCATCGTCATCATCATCGGCGGCCTGGGTTCGACGCTGGGCTGCTTCGTCGGCGCGCTGCTGGTCGGTCTGATGGCCAACTACACCGGCTTCCTGGCGCCCAAGGTGGCGCTGTTCTCCAACATCGGGCTGATGGTGGCCATCCTGCTGTGGCGGCCGCAGGGCCTGTATCCGGTGACGAATCGATGAGCGGTTGGCCCCCACGCTGCGGAATATGCTGAACCGAGTTCTCTCACACGACCTGCCGCGCAGCCGTTGGCTTGCCGTGGCATTGGTGCTGGTGTTTCTCGCGCTCGCGTTCGCGCCATTTCTCTTCCCCGGCAGCAAGGCACTCGGTGCGGCGGCCAAGATGCTGGTGTTCATCCTGCTGGTGGCGAGCTACGACCTGCTGCTCGGCTACACCGGCATCGTCAGCTTCGCGCACACGATGTTCTTCGGCATCGGTGCCTACGGCGTGGCGGTTGCCAGCACGCGCTGGTCGCCGACGTTCGGCGCCATCGCGCTGGGCATCGTCGCCGCGCTGGCGATCTCGCTCGTGCTGTCGCTGCTGATCGGCCTGTTTTCGTTGCGCGTGAAGGCGATCTTCTACGCGATGATCACGCTGGCGGTGGCCAGCGCCTTCCAGACCCTGGCCTCGCAGCTGTCCGATGTGACCGGCGGCGAAGACGGCCTCACGTTCAAGAACCCGGCGCTGCTGAGCCCGAGCTTCGAGCCGTTCGAGAACCCGTTGCTCGGCGTGGTCGTCGATGGGCGCCTGATCACCTACTACTTGCTGTTCGTGGTGGTGGTGCTGCTGTTTCTCGCGCTGCTGCGCATCGTCAACTCGCCGTTCGGCCGCGTGCTGCAGGCGATCCGCGAGAACGACTTCCGCGCCGAGGCGCTCGGCTATCGCACCGTCTACTACCGCACGGCCGCCAACTGCCTGGCGGCCGGCATGGCGGTG
>DATKJN010000279.1:0-7210 GCA_035543655.1 Burkholderiaceae bacterium
GGTGCGCCCGGTCGCCATGATGGCGTCGCTGCGGATGGCCTGCACCTCCTCCGGCATGATCTCCGGCGTCGGGTTGGCCAACGCGAAGATCAGCGGACGCGCAGCCATCGACGAGACCATCGCCGGCTTCAGCACGCCACCAGCGGACAGGCCCAGGAACACGTCGGCGTTTGCGATCACCTCGGCCAGCGTGCGCAGCTTGGTGTCTTGCGCGAACTCTTGCTTGTCGGGGTCCATCAACTCGGTGCGGCCTTTCCACACCACACCCGCGAGATCGGTGACCCAGATGTTCTCGCGCCGCAGGCCGAGTTTCATCAGCAGCGTGAGGCAGGCCAGCGCAGCAGCGCCGGCACCCGAGGCAACGAGCTTGACCTCGCCGATCGGTTTGCCCACCACCTTGAGCCCGTTGAGCAGCGCGGCGCCGACGACGATCGCCGTGCCGTGCTGGTCATCGTGGAACACCGGGATCTTCAGTCGCTCGCGCAACCTGCGCTCGACGTAGAAACAGTCGGGCGCCTTGATGTCCTCTAGGTTGATGCCGCCAAACGTGGGCTCCAGGGCCGCGATCGCGTCGACCAGCTTGTCGAGATTCCTCTCGTTGAGCTCGATGTCGAACACGTCGATGCCGGCGAACTTCTTGAACAGCACGCCCTTGCCTTCCATCACCGGTTTGGCGGCCAGCGGGCCGATGTCACCCAAGCCCAGCACGGCGGTGCCGTTGGTCACCACGGCCACCAAATTGCCGCGCGCCGTGAAGCGGTAGGCGTTGACCGGATCCGCTGCGATCTCTTCGCAAGCGGCCGCCACGCCGGGCGAGTACGCGAGCGCGAGGTCGCGCTGGTTGATCAGTTGCTTCGTGGGCGCGATGGCCACCTTGCCCGGCGTCGGGAACTCGTGGTACTCGAGCGCGGCGCGGCGCAGTTCCGCACGTTTGGCTTCATAGGAGGACATGGCGCTTTCGATGCGGACGGCGAAGGGGTGGCGATTGTAGGAGCGTGCAACCTTGGCGACGATGCGGAGCGCCACCAGGGCGGCCATCGCTCGGGGCTGCCGCACAGGGGGCTGCGCCACAATCGGCCGATGGCGCTCGGCGAGTTCGACCTGATCCAACGCTACTTCTCACGTCCGGTGCAACGCGCCGTGTTGGGGGTCGGCGACGATTGCGCCTTGTTGGCTCCCACGCCGGGCCAACAACTGGCGGTATCGGGTGATCTGCTGGTCGAAGGCCGGCACTTCTTGTCCACCGTCCCGCCACCGGCGTTGGGGCACAAGGCGCTCGCGGTCAATCTGAGCGATCTGGCGGCATGCGGCGCTGCACCATTGGCCTTCACGCTGATGCTGGCGTTGCCGCGCATCGACGAAGCGTTCCTCCAAGGGTTTTCCGATGGCCTGTATGCGCTGGCCGACCTCCATCGCATCGAGCTGGTCGGGGGCGACACGACCGCCGGGCCGCTGGCCATCGGCATCACCGTGATGGGTGAGGTGCCACCCGGCGGCGCGTTGCGGCGCGATGGCGCACGGGTGGCGGACGACCTCTGGGTGAGCCACGAACCGGGCGGTGGCATCGGCGACGCGCGGCTGGCGCTCGAAGTGTTGCGCGACCAGGCGTGCGTGCAGGCCGATGCGTTCGCCGGGTTGCGCCGTGCCATGGAGTGGCCGCAGCCCCGCGTGGCACTGGGCTTGGCGTTGCGTGGCATCGCGCATGCCGCGATCGACTTGAGCGATGGCCTGTGCGGCGACCTGGGCCATGTGCTGGCACGCTCGCGCGTCGGTGCCGAACTCGACTTTGCAGCGCTGCCGCGTTCGCGTGCATTGGCAACGCAACCGCTGGCGCTGCAGCAGCGCTGCCTGCTCGGCGGCGGCGACGACTATGAGTTGCTGTTCAGCGCGCCGGTGTCGGCCCGCTCTGCGGTGCAGCGTGCAGCCGAAGGCGCCGGAGTCGCGGTGACCCGCATCGGCAGCGTGCAGGCCGAAATGGGCCTGCGCGTGCGCACGCCCGACGGCCGCATCACGCCGCAGCCGGCGCGGGGCTTCGATCACTTCGCAGTGGACGAATCCGCATGAGCACGCTGCCGTTGCCGCCGGTGGCCGGCTATGCGCCGCGCCGACCGGATCGGCGCTTCCTGTTCGAGCACCCGGCGAATCTGGTGGCGCTGGGCTTCGGCAGCGGCCTGGCGCCGAAGGGCGCCGGCACCGTGGGCACGTTGTGGGCGTGGCTCACGTTCATCGTGCTGCAGCCGTGGTTGAGCGATTGGCAATGGGCCGTGCTGCTCGCGCTGTCGTTCGCCCTTGGCTGGTGGGCTTGCATGCGCTGCGCGCAAGCGCTGCGACAAGCGGACCCCGGCGCGATCGTGTGGGACGAAATCCTTGCGTTCTGGATCGTCTTGTGGCTCGTCACGCCGGCCAGCTTCTGGGGCCAGTTGGCGTCGTTCGCCTTGTTTCGTCTGTTCGACATCGCCAAGCCGGGGCCGGTGGGGTGGGCCGACCGCCTGTACAAAGCGCACTCCGGCGACACGATCGGCGCACGCCACGGCTTCGGTATCCTCTTCGACGACTTGATGGCCGCGCTGTGCACGTTGCTGGTGATCGCGCTGTGGCGCATGTGAACATGACCCTCGACCCGATCCCGGGATTGGTGAGCCAACTGGCCGCTGCGCTGCGCGCGCGCCGCTGGTTCGTCGCCACTGCCGAGAGTTGCACCGGCGGCATGATCGCGGCCGCGTGCACCGACCTCGCCGGCTCGAGCGAATGGTTCGAGCGCGCCGTGGTCAGCTACAGCAACGAGGCCAAGACTGCTTTGCTTGGCGTGCCGGCGGCGCTGCTGCAGCAGCACGGTGCGGTCAGCGAACCGGTGGCGCTGGCGATGGCCACGGGCCTGCAGCGCTCCAGCGGTGTCGACTTGGTGGTGGCGGTTACCGGCATCGCCGGACCGGGTGGCGGCACCCCGAACAAGCCGGTGGGCACCGTCTGGTTCGGCTTCGCGTCGCGCCGCAGCGGGGGCACGGTGCAGGCCGACAGCGAACACCGCCGTTTTGACGGCGACCGTGCGCAGGTGCGACAAGCCACCGTGGAACATGCGCTGCGCGGCCTGCTGCAGCGTGCGCGCGCATGAACCTGTTGCTGGCCGGCAGTTTCGACGACGCCGAGCGCGACCAATGGCGGCAAGTGCTCGCGCAGGCGATGCCGCACCACCACCTCGTCACCACCGGCGAGTTGTTCGACCGCATGCGCGTCGAGGTCGCGATCGTCGCCAACCCGCCACCCGAAAGCCTGGTCGGTCTGCCGCGCTTGCGCTTGATCCAGTCGTTGTGGGCCGGGGTCGATCGGCTGCTCGACGACGCCACCGTGCCACCCGACGTACCGATCGCCCGCATGGTCGACCCCACGCTGACAGCGGCGATGGCCGAGACCGCGCTGTGGTCGGTGTTGTCGCTGCACCGGGGCTTCTTCGTCTATCAACGTCAGCAGCGCAGCGGGTTGTGGCGCCAATTGCCGCAGCGCCGTGCCGACGAGCTGCCCGTGACGGTGCTCGGTCTCGGCACCATGGGGCTGGCGTGTGCGCGCGCGCTGGCGCAACAGGGCTACCGCGTGGCCGCGTGGACGCGCAACGGCGCAACGCGCGAAGTGCCGCCCGGCGTGACCCACCTGCATGGCGCCGACGCGTTGTGGCCCTGCCTGAACGGCAGTGCGATCGTGGTCAATCTGCTGCCACTCACCGCCGACACACGTGGCTTGCTCGATGGCAAGTTCTTTGCTGCGTTGCCGCGCGGTGCGGGGTTGGTCAACCTGGCGCGCGGCGCGCACGTGGTCGAAGCCGACCTGCGCGCGGCGCTCGGCAGCGGTCGGCTCGGCCACGCGGTGCTCGATGTGTTCGACAACGAGCCGCTCGATGCCAAGCATCCGTTCTGGCGCCATCCGAAGGTCACTGTGCTGCCGCACGTGGCGGCGCTCACCGACCCGCGCACCGCGGCGGCGCTGGTGGCGGCCAACGTGCGGGCACTGGCCGACGGCCAGCCGATTGCACACCTGATCGATCGCGCGCGCGGCTACTGAGCCGCGATCAGAACGACGCCTGCAGCGCCAAGCGCAGCGGTTGTGTTGGCTTGGGCGCAGCGGTGTGCTGCGTGACCATCAAGGCCAGGCGCTTCAACCCGTCCCACGCATCGATCGGCCAGTGCGGGTGCTTCAAACCCTTGATGAGACCGTCGCAGACGCTCGCGGCCTCGACCCAGTGCGCCAGAGTGTGGTCCGACAGCAGCGGCACCAGGCGCTCGAACAGACGCTCCTTCGCACCCCACACCCGCGATTCGCGCAGTGCCATCGGCAGCGGCTTGCCTTGCGCCACCGCGTCCTTCACGCGCTTGAGCGCGCGGATGTCTTCGGCCAGCGTCCAGTGCACCAGCACCGGCGCCTCGCCCTCCGCGCGCAACCCGTCGAGCATGCGCAGCACACGCGCGGTCTGGCCGGCGAGCACGGCCTCGCCGAGCTTGAACACGTCGTAGCGCGCCACGTTGAGCACCGCCGCTTCGATCTGCTCGAAGCCCAGCTCGCCTTGCGGGTACAGCAGCGCGATCTTCTGCAGCTCCTGATGCGCCGCCAGCAGGTTGCCCTCGACGCGGTCGGCGAAGAAGGCCAGCGTCTGGGCGCCGGCATCGCCTTCTTGCACGCGTTGACCCTGCGCGGCCAGGCGTTGCGCGATCCACTGCGGCAGTGCCTTGCGCTCCACAGGTTCGACACGCACCGACACGCCGGCGCTGTCGAGCGCTGCGAACCACGCGCTGCCCTGCTGTTGGCGATCGAGTCGGGGCAGGTGAACGATCGTCACCACGTCGTCGGACAAGGTCTCGCAATAGCGCTGCAGCGCCTCGGAACCTTCCTTGCCGGGCTTGCCACCGGGGATCCGGACCTCGATCAGCTGGCGCTCCGCGAACAGGCTCATCGCCTGCGCTGCACCGAGCAGGCCCGACCAATCGAAGTGCGCGCCGCTCACGCTGAACACCTTGCGTTCCGTGTAGCCGGCCGCGCGCGCGGCGGCGCGGACCAGGTCGCCGGCTTCCTGCGCCAGCAGCGGCTCGTCGCCGTGGACGGTGTACAGCGGTCTCACGCCGCGCGCCAATGCCGTGGGCAGCTGATCGGGGCGCAGTTGCATCGTAGGGGCTCCCTCCGTCAGCCTGCCACGTTCTTCACCCGCGACAGCCGGCGCATCAGTTGCGCCACGATGTCGGATTGCATCGCCTTCAGCAACTGCGTCTCCTCGTACTCCTTGGCCAGCGCGAATGTTTCGCTGTAGCTCATGTCGCGCGTGAGCAGCAACTCGGTCGCCGGGATCAGTTCGCGCCCGCTCGGCGTGACGAGGCGGAACTCCAGGCGCACGCGCAACTGCAGGTCGCGCACCTGGCCGGCGGTGGTCTGCGCGACGACGCCACGTTCGCGCTTGTCGCTCAGCGCGTGCAACACCACCTGCGCCTGCGCCGGGTTGGTCACCACCTCGGCGCTTTGCGCCAGCGTGCGCTTCAGCTCCTCGGCCAATGACGAGCGTGGCGCGAATCCTTCGAGCGCGATGCGCGAGAACGGCAGCTCGGTGGCGCCGCGCAACTGGAATCCGCAGCCGCCGAGCGCCAGAGCGCTCAGCAACGAGAGGGTTGCAGTGCGTCGATCGGGCATCGGTCTGCCGTGGGCTAGACCACCACGTTGACCAGTCGGCCGGGCACGATCACCACCTTCTTGGCGGGCTTGCCCTCGCCGAACCGGCTGAACTCGGCGCTGGCCAGCGCCGTGCGCTCGATCGCGGCCTTGTCGGCCTGTGCCGGCACGCGGATGCTGCCGCGGGTCTTGCCGGCGATCTGCAGCACCAACTCGATCTCGTCTTGCACCAGCGCCGATTCGTCGACCGCCGGCACCGGCGCATCGAGCAGCTCGCCCACGGCCTCAGCGAATCCCAGGCCCTGCCACAGCACCTGGCTGATGTGCGGGCATGCGGGATACAGCACGCGCAACAGCACCGACACGCCTTCGCGCAGCACCGCGGCATCGCCGGCCGCGCCGGGCTCGGGCTTGAAGTCTTCCAGGGCGTTGAGCAGCTTCATGGCACCGGAGACGACGGTGTTGTACTGCATGCGCTCGTAGTCGTAGTTCACCTGCTTGAGCTCGGCATGCACCGTGCGCCGCAACGCCTTGGCCGTCGCGCCAAGCTGTGACACATCGCTTCGCGCGCCGCGCACGATGTGACCCTGACGCGCGGCAAACTGCCACAAGCGGCGCAGGAACCGCGACGAGCCCTCGACGCCGGTGTCGGACCACACCGACGAGTCTTCGGGGCCGCCGACGAACATGACGAACAGGCGCGCCGTGTCGGCGCCGTACTGGTCGATCAGGTCCTGCGGGTCGACGCCGTTGCGCTCGGTCTTGCCCATCTTGCCGACACCGCCGTACTCCACCGGCGTGCCATCGGCGGTGTTGCCGCCGACGATGTGGCCGTGCGCGTCGAGCGTCGGCTTGACCTCGGTGGGCGGCACGTAGTCCTTGCCGCCTCGGTCGTTGCGCGTGAAGTAGATGTGGTTGAGCAAGATGCCCTGGTTCATCAGGCGCTGGAACGGCTCGTCGAACTTCACCATCCCCATGTCGCGCATCACCTTGGTCCAGAAGCGCGCGTACAGCAGGTGCAGCACCGCGTGCTCGATGCCGCCGATGTACTGCTCCATCGGCATCCAGTAGTCGTTGCGCGCGTCGACCATGGTCTCGGCCTTCGGCGAGCAATAGCGCATGTAGTACCAGGCGCTGTCGACGAAGGTGTCCATCGTGTCGGTCTCGCGGCGCGCCGGCTTGCCGCAGGTCGGGCACGCGCACTTCAGGAACGGCTCGTACTTGTTCAGCGGGTTGCCGCTGCCGTCGGGCACCAGATGCTCGGGCAGCACCACCGGCAAGTCTTTCTCCGGCACCGGCACCACGCCGCAGCCATCGCAATGGATGATCGGGATCGGCGTGCCCCAGTAACGCTGGCGGCTGATGCCCCAGTCGCGCAGCCGGTATTGCACCTGCTTGTCACCGACCCCCTTGGCCTTGAGGTCGGCTGCGATCGCATCGGTCGCGGCGTCATACGCCAGGCCGTCGTACTGGCCCGAGTTCACGCACACGCCGCGCTGCTTGTCGGCGTACCACTCGCGCCAGGCATCGGTCGAGAACGACTCGCCCGGTACCGAGATCACCTGCT
>DATKJN010000280.1:0-2052 GCA_035543655.1 Burkholderiaceae bacterium
AAGCTGGCCATGAAGCACCACCCTGACCGCAACCAGGGTGACGACGCGAAGAAGTCCGAGGACAAATTCAAGGAGGCCAAGGAGGCCTACGAGATGCTGTCCGATCCGCAGAAGCGCGCGGCATACGATCAATACGGTCACGCCGGCGTCGATCCGAACATGGGCGGCGCGGGCTTCCGCGGCGGTCCCGGCGCCGAAGGGTTCGGCGGCTTCGCCGAAGCGTTCGGCGACATCTTCGGCGACATCTTCGGCGGCGCCGGCGGGCGCCGGGGCGGCGGCGGCCAGCAGGTGTACCGCGGCGCCGACCTGTCGTACGCGATGGAGATCTCGCTGGAAGAGGCTGCCAACGGCAAGGAGACGCAGATTCGCATCCCGAGTTGGGAGTCCTGCGAGACCTGCCACGGCAGCGGCGCCAAACCCGGCACCAGCGCGAAGACCTGCACCACGTGCAACGGCACGGGTACCGTGCACCTGCGCCAGGGCTTCTTCAGCATCCAGCAAACCTGCCCGCACTGCCACGGCAGCGGTCGCGTCATCCCCGATCCCTGCATCACCTGCAACGGCGCCGGCAAGGTGAAGAAGCAACGCACGCTGGAGGTGAAGATCCCGGCCGGCATCAACGAAGGCATGCGCATCCGCTCGGTCGGCAATGGCGAGCCCGGCACCAATGGCGGCCCGCCGGGCGACCTGTACATCGAGATCCGCATCAAGCAGCACGAGATCTTCGAGCGCGATGGGGATGACCTGCACTGCACCGTGCCCGTTCCACTGACCCTGGCTGCACTTGGCGGCAGCATCACGGTGCCCACGTTGGCCGGCAAAGCCGAGATCGAACTGCCAGACGGCACGCAGCACGGCAAGACGTTCCGCCTGCGCGGCAAAGGCATCAAGGGTGTGCGCTCGAGCTACCCCGGCGATCTGTATTGCCACGTGACCGTCGAAACACCCGTGCGCCTGACCGAGCACCAGCGCAAGCTGATGAAAGAACTCGACGAGTCATTGAAAAAAGGCGGCGAACGCCACTCGCCGAATTCGAAGAGCTGGACCGATCGCGTGAAGGACCTTTTCAAATAAGCTGACCATCGCGCCGACGGGTTGGCGTGGCGTCGAGGGAGGTTGCAGGCATGTCGGGCACGGCCGATTCGATGAAATCGGTGCTGTATGCGTTGGGAGCCAACCTGGCCATCGCGCTGGCCAAGAGCGCCGGCGCGTTCTACACCGGCTCATCGGCCATGCTGGCCGAGTCCATCCATTCCTTCGCCGACTGTGGCAACCAGGGTCTGCTGCTGTGGGGCATGCGCAGCGTGCGCAAGCCGCCAAACGCCGAGCATCCACTCGGCTACGGCAAGGCGATCTATTTCTGGAGCTTCATCGTCGCGCTGATGCTGTTCTCGATGGGCGGCCTGTTCTCGATCTACGAGGGTGTGCACAAGCTGCGCCACCCGGAGCCATTGAAGGACGCGTGGATCGCGCTGTCGATCCTGGCCTTCGGCATCGTCGCCGAATCGGTGTCGCTGTGGGGCGCGGTGCGCGAGATCAACAAGGAGCGCGGCCCGCGCGGCTACTGGGCCTGGTTCCGTCAATCCCGAACCAGCGAACTGGTGGTGATCTTTGGCGAGGACATCGCCGCTCTCGGCGGCCTGGTGCTGGCGTTCGGCTTCATCGTGGTGGCGCAGCTCACCGGCAACCCGATGTGGGACGCGCTCGGCTCGGTGGCGATCGGCGTGCTGCTCGTGCTGGTGGCGGTGCTGGTCGGCAAGGAGATCTCGTCGCTGCTGGTGGGCCAGAGCGTCGACCCGCAGGTCGAGCACGCGTTGCGCGCCCACCTTGACGCGCAGCCCGAGGTGCAACGCGTGTTCAACCTGATCACGCAGCAGCTCGGTCCCGACGTGATGGTGGCGGTGAAGGCGCAGATCGCGCCGCAAGGCAGCGAGCGCGCGATGGTCGACGCCATCAACCGAATCGAGCGCTCGTTGCGCGGATCGTTTCCGCAGATCCGCTGGTGCTTCTTCGAGCCCGACCACACCGACTGAGCCGGCGCACGGTCTCCGT
>DATKJN010000281.1:0-5948 GCA_035543655.1 Burkholderiaceae bacterium
ATCGCGCGGTACTTGGCGAACAGCTTCTCGTCGGCGCCCAGCCGGGCATAGAACGCCGTGATGCGCGGCAGGTTCTGGTTGACCACGGCGCGCAGCTCGGGCGTGTCGCACACCTGGTTCAAGTGGCTCACCGTGCCCCAGGCGCGCGACAACCGTTCCACCGCAGTGGCCAGCACGGCCGACAGGGCTTCGTACTGCGCCGGCACATCGGGGCCGCCCGCACGATCGAGCGCGACTTCAGCATCGCGCAACAGCGCGTCGAGCGCTGGCGACACGTGGGCCGGCGTGATGTGATGGAAAGGCAGGAGGCCTTCGGTCGACAACAACGGATTGACCATCGGAACCAAGGAGGGTTCAGGCCAGCCGACGTTCGGCCGCCTCGAGCGTGTTGACCAGCAGCATCGCGCGCGTCATCGGCCCGACGCCGCCAGGCACCGGCGTGATCCACCCCGCCACCTCGCGCACGCCGGCGAAATCGACATCGCCGCAGAGTTTGCCGGCTTCGTTGCGGTTCATGCCGACGTCGATCACGATCGCACCTGGTTTGACCATGCTGGCGCGCACGGTGTCGCGGCGGCCCACGGCCGCGATGACGATGTCGGCGTTGCGCGTGTGCGCTGCCAGGTCGGCGGTGCCGCTGTGGCAGACGGTGACGGTGGCGTTGGCCTGCAGCAGCATCAGCGCCATCGGCTTGCCCACGGTATTGGAGCGGCCGATCACCACGGCGTGCTTGCCGCGCAGCGCCACGCCCGTGGTTTCGATCAATTTCATGCAGCCGTAAGGCGTGCATGCCTTGAAGCCCTTCTGTCCGACGAGCAGTGCGCCTGCGTTTGCGACGTGGAATCCATCGACGTCTTTCGCCGGCGAGAGGGTCGCGATCACTTGCTGCGGATCGATGTGTTTGGGCAACGGCATCTGCACCAGGATGCCGTGGACGCCGTCATCGGCATTGAGCGCGCGCACGCGCGCCAGCAGGTCCGACTCGGTCATCGTCGCCGGATGACGTTCCAGCAGCGAGCGCATGCCCGCAGCTTCGCAATCAGTGACCTTGTGCTTCACATACACCGCCGACGCCGGGTCGTCGCCGACCAGGATGACCGCCAGGCCCGGTTGCACGCCTCGGGCGCGCAAGACTTTCACGCGCTCAGCCACCTGCGCACGCACCCGCGCCGCCAACGCATTGCCATCGATCAGGTGCGCGGTCATCGGGCGGCGTGCTCGTGAGGGCCGGGGATCGCGCGCCTCACTGCGGGACAGGAAGGAATCAGCCCTTGGCCGGCGCGGTGGACGCGCCGAGTGCGATCTTCAGCAGATCGGCCACTGTGTTGGCGTTGAGTTTTTCCATGATGTTGGCGCGGTGCGCCTCCACCGTCTTGATGCTGATGCCGAGGTCGTCGGCGATCTGCTTGTTCAGGCGCCCGGCGACGATGCGCTCGAGCACCTGCGCTTCACGGGTGGTCAGGCGCGACAGCAGCGCATCGCGGCTGGCCTGCTCCTGGTGCTGGCTGAACGATGCACGCGCCTGCTCCAGCATGCGTTCGACCAGCGGCAACAACTCGTCTTCCTTGAAGGGCTTCTCGATGAAATCCATCGCCCCCTTCTTCATCGTGTTGACCGCCATCGGCACGTCGCCATGGCCGGTGATGAACACCACCGGCAGCGGACTTTTGCGCTCGATCAAACGATCCTGCAATTCCAGCCCGCTCATGCCTTCCATGCGGATGTCGGCGATCAGGCACGCCACCTCACGCGGATCGAAGCGCGACAGGAACGACTCGGCGGAGTCGAAACACTTCACGCGGTAGTCCTTGCCCTCGAGCAGCCACTGCAGCGAGTCGCGCACCGCCTCGTCGTCATCGACCACGTAGACAGTGCCTTTCTTCGGGATCAGGCTCATGGGGAGGTGATGGCGGCTGGGTTGTGGGCCGCGCCGGATGCCGCGGCGCTCGGGGCGTCAGCAGTGTGCGGCTGCGGGATTTCAACGGGCAGTGAGAAGGCGAATCGACACCCTGACACGGCCGCGCCATTGTAGAGGTTCTGGGCTCGAATCCGTCCCCTGTGCGACTCCACGATCGAGCGGCACAACGACAAACCGATGCCCAACCCCTCTGCTTTGGTGGAGAAGAAGGCCTCGTACAAACGGCCGATCACCTCGTCGGGCAGGCCCGGGCCGGTGTCGGTGACGCTGAACTCGACGATGCCGCCTTCCTCGGTGGTGTGGCGCGGCACCACGCGCAGTTCGATGAAGCGCCGTGCTGGCGGCATTTGTGCGCTGTCGATCGCCTCGGCCGCGTTGCGAACCAGATTGAGCAACACTTGCTCGATCAAGATCGGGTCGACCTGCAGATCGGGCAAGCGTTGCGCCACGTAGCTGTGGATGGTGACATTGCGGCGCCGCAGTTCGATGCTGGCCAGATCGAGCGCATCCTCGACGATCTGGCCCGCCTGCGCGGCCTGGCGCTGCGGCACGCTCTTGCGCACGAAGGCGCGGATGCGCTGGATGATCTGGCCCGCGCGCTCGGCCTGTCGCGACGTCTTCTCCAGCGCCTGCACGAGGTCCTCGCGGCCGATCGATTCGCCGCGCACGCGCGAGATCATGCCGTTGCAGTAGTTGGTGATGGCCGTGAGCGGCTGGTTCAGTTCGTGCGCCACCGAAGAAGCCATCTCGCCCATCGTGATCAACCGGCTCGACACCTGCGCCTTCTCGGCCTGGTGCGCGGCCTGCTCTTCGACACGGCGGCGCGCGGTAACGTCGGTGGCGATCAGCATCTGTGCCAGCCGGCCATCGGTCCACTGCAAGTAGCGCGAGCGAACGTCGAACCACTTGTTCAGCGATTCGATGTACACCTCGCGTGGATCGGCGCCGGTCTTGGTGAGCTCCTGCGTCGGCAGGCCCGACAGGCCGTCGACCGCGTCGTCGCCGTCGTGCTGGTAGGCCGGCTGCGGCAGGCTGCCGCTGGCCAACTGCGAGTGCCCGCGCGCGTCGGCGCCGAACCACAGGCGGTACGAGCGGTTGGCGAACAGCAACTCACCCTGCTGCACCGACAGCACCGACACGGCGGCGTCGAGGCCTTCGAGCACGGTGGTGAAACGTTCGTGCGATGCCGACAGCTGATCGCGGATGCGCTTGGCCTCGGTGATGTTGGTCATCGAGGTCATCCAGCCGGTCTGCTTGCCGCGTGCGTCGATCAGCGGCGACACGTACATGCGGGCATCGAACAACACGCCGTCCTTGCGCATCACGCGCACCTCGATGCCGCCGGCCGGGCTGCGGCCCTGCAACTCCTGCTGCAGCAGACGCGAGTTTTCCTCCACGCGATCGGGCGGCCAGTGCGGATAGGGCGGCAGGCGGCCGATCAATTCCGGTTCGGAGAATCCGGTCATCGCGCAGAAGGCCGGATTGACATAGGAGATGCGGCCCTCGAGGTCCATGGCGCGCATGCCCGTGAGCATCGAGTTTTCCATCGCGCGGCGGAAGTTGGTCTCCTGCACCAGCGCACTCTGGATCTGCGCGCGCCGCCGCATGTGGCGCCAGGTGCCGAGCAACATCCACAGCGTCAGGCCCGACAGCGCCAGCACCATCCAGAACAGCGTGTTGCCGATGAGCAGCGCCGACGTGCGGTAGCCGGCGCCGCGCAGCACCACCCCGTTGGCCGACGGCGTGAAAGGCACGTCGTGCGTGATCGGTGCCTGTGTGTTGGCGCGGCCTGGCAATGCGATCACCGTGCTGGCCAGCACGTGGCCGCCTTCGTCGAGCACCGACATCGCACGCCGGCGTGCCACTTCCGGCGGCACAAAATGCCGCAACAAGCCTTCGATCGAATACTCGACGATCAGCGCGCCGGCGAACACGCCGCCGTTGAGCAGCGGCACGTGGGTCTGGAACACCGCGGTGCCAAACGCATCCTTGAAGGGCCGCGAGTACACCGGCTGGCGCGTGTCGCGCGAGGCAATGAACGCCCACTCCGCCTCGCGGCTGCGCACCTGCGGATTCAGTGCGCGTTCGTCGTTGCTGCCCAGCGGGTGGGTGTCGGCATCGGCCAACGGCGAGGCATAACTGGCGCGCTTGCGGCGCAGCGCATCGAGCCAGGTGATTTGCATCACCTCGGGACGTTCGGAGCCGAAAGTACGGGCCAGTCGCTGCGCCTCGTCGGCGTCGATCTCGCGCGTGACAATCTGGCGCGCCAATTGCACCAGTTGCTCCTGGTTTTCGATCAGGCGCAGGCGGATCTGCTGCTGCGCGATCTCGGCATCGCGCTTGACCGATTCGGCCTCACGCTCGAATTCCTCGTTGCGCAAGGTCCAGAACGCCGACACGATGGCTGCCAGAAACAGCAGCACCGACACCAATGGCGCGAGCGTCGCAAAGCGATCCTGGCGGGCCGGCGTCTGGCGGCGCCACCAGCGCCCGATCAGCCGCTGGCTCCATGGCACGCCGGGTGCCGCGGTCTGCACGGGAACGGCGCGCGGGTTCATGCGGGCCATTATCCCGGGCTGCCACGTTCCCACTGCGCATTGGATTCGGAGGTGATTTCACAATACAGAATGAAGTCGCACTATTTGGAATAGACGGTTTTTGTGCGACACTCGCCGCCGCGCTTCACCCAACAAACCACAGCAGGAGAGCTCCATGTCTGCGTTGCCCGATTCATTCATCGGAACCGCTGCCAACGACACCGACGCCCAGGAGACCCGCGAGTGGCTCGATGCCCTGCAGGCGGTCATCGGCACCGAAGGGCCTGACCGCGCGCACTACCTGCTCGAGCGGCTGATCGACGAGGCACGCCAGGCCGGGATCGACCATCCGTTCTCCGCCAACACCGCCTACGTCAACACCATCCCGGCCGATCAGGAAGAGCGCTCGCCGGGCAACATCGAGATCGAAGAGCGGCTGCGCACCTACATGCGCTGGAACGCGATGGCGATGGTGGTCAAGGCCAACCGCCTGCATCCCGCCGACGGCGGCGACCTCGGCGGCCACATCTCGAGCTTCGCGTCGCTGGCCACGATGTTCGGCACCGGCTTCAACCACTTCTGGCATGCCGAGACCCAGGACCATGGCGGTGACCTGCTCTACATCCAGGGCCATTCGTCGCCGGGCATCTACGCCCGCGCCTATATGGAGGGCCGCATCAGCGAAGGGCAACTCCTGAACTTTCGCCAGGAGGTCGACGGCAAGGGCATCTCGAGCTATCCGCACCCCAAGCTGATGCCGGAGTTCTGGCAGTTCCCCACCGTGTCGATGGGCCTCGGGCCGCTGATGGCGATCTACCAGGCGCGCTTCCTCAAATACCTGCATGCCCGCGGCATCGCCAACACCGAGAACCGCAAGGTCTGGGTGTTCTGCGGCGACGGCGAGATGGACGAGCCGGAGTCGCTGGGCGCCATCGGCCTGGCGGCGCGCGAGAAGCTCGACAACCTGATCTTCGTCATCAACTGCAACCTGCAGCGCCTCGACGGCCCGGTGCGCGGCAACGGCAAGATCATCCAGGAGTTGGAGAGCGAGTTCCGCGGCTCGGGCTGGAATGTCATCAAGCTGCTGTGGGGCAGCTACTGGGATCCGCTGCTCGCGCGCGACAAGGAAGGCATCCTGCGCAAGGTGATGATGGACGTGGTCGATGGCGACTACCAGGCGATGAAGGCCAACGACGGCGCGTTCGTGCGCAAGAACTTCTTCGGCCGCCACCCCAAGCTGCTCGAGATGGTCTCGAAGATGAGCGACGAGGACATCTGGCGCCTGCAACGCGGCGGCCATGACCCGCAAAAGGTCTACGCCGCGTTCCATCGCGCCAACGGCCACAAGGGCCAGCCCACGGTGCTGCTGATCAAGACGGTCAAGGGCTTCGGTATGGGCAAGAGCGGCGAAGGCAAGAACACTGCGCACCAGACCAAGAAGCTGATCGACGAGGACGTGCGCGCCTTCCGCGACCGCTTCAACATGCCGATCC